>NZ_JBHMIM010000039.1:0-70258 GCF_048060115.1 Micromonospora sp. LOL_023 | reverse complement strand
GGTTCACGCCAGCATCATAGCAGCTTCAAGAGCGCCATAGATGCCCGGAGCGCCAACAGTCAGCTACCCCGCACCCCACCCACCTCGCCTCCCCGTGACACCTCCCCGTGACACCTCCCCGTGACGATCTTGCAGTTATCGAGAGCCTTTGCCCGAATTGTCCGTCGATAAGCGCAAGATCGTCGCGATCATGGGCGGGTGAGGCGGGTGAGGCCGACGGGTGTGCGGGCGCCTCGGCCGGAGACCAACACGGCCACGATGATCAACGCCGCGCCGATCAGCAGGCCGATGCCGGCTCCGGGACCGCCCGGGACGACGACGTCGATCAGCAACGCCCCGACGAGTTGACCGGCGACCACCCCGAGCCCGGTCCGCAGCACCCCGACCGACCGGACGCCGATCAGCAACGCCACCACGATGCACACCCCGAACAGGCCGCCGAGATAGAGGTACCACTGACCCGGCCATCCACCGCTGGCCGCCGCCCCGTACGCGCCCAGCAGCCCGGCGGCGATCAGCACCAGCGGTGTACTGACCACGAAGTTCGCCACCGTTGCCATGGCAGTCGTGCTGGCCGCCGAGACCCGACCGTTGAGCGCTGACTGGATCGCCACCGCCAGCCCCGCGGCGACGGCGAGCACGATCAGCCCGACCGCGAGCTGCCCGACCGGCCGGCCGAGCTGCGCCACCACGACCGCCCCGACGCCGAGCAGCGCCCCGACCAGCCGGGGGCCGGTGATGGCGATGCGCCCGGCCGGGGCCAGCCCGACCCGGTCCACCGCCAACCCGCCGAGGCTGTTGCCGGCCACCTGGGCGATGGTCAGCACCGCCACCCCGAGCACCGGCACCGTGTAGGTGGCGGCGGTGACGAAGAACGCCCCGCCGATCCCGCCGAGGTAGGTCCACCACGGCAGCCGGGCCGTCCGCAGGGTACGCAGCCCCGCCCGCATCGACGGGATGAGCAGCAGTCCGAGGGCGACCAGCAGCGAGCCGCCGATGTTGTTGACCACCGCGCCGATGGCGGCGCTGCCCATCCGGGCACCGAGCTCGGCGTTGACCGCGCTCTGCGAGGCGGACGCCACCCCGCCGAACCCGGCGATGGTCAACGCCAGCCAGGGCGGCAGCGCTCCGGCGACGCGGAGCGCCACCGCCCGATCGGTGGCTGGTGGATGGTCCGGTGGTTGCACCCGATCAGTGTCCCTGCCGGTCAATCCGAGAAGCTGACCTGGTACGTCCGGGTCTGGGTGCCGTCCTCACTGGTGAGGCTCACGGTCGCGACCCGCCCGTCGGCGTCCGCCTGAGCCACGACGACCCGCGCGTACGGGTCGACGGCGACCGCGCTGACCTGCGGAAGCCGCAGCCCGGCCGGCACGGTGTACGCCGTCTGGTCGGGGTCGAAGCCGGCCAGCGGCACCCCGTCGAGGGCGATCGAGGCGGCCGTCGCGTCGGCGGAGGTCCCCGGCACCTGGGCGAAGACCTCGATCTCGCTGACCGTCATGTGCCGGTCCGGGTGTGCGGTGAGGACGACCCGTACCGCGTCGGTGGTCGCCGCGACCGGCACCGACACCACCGGTGCGGCCGGCGTGCCGGTGGGGACGGTCACCGCGGCGCCGGCGTCGACCCAGTCACCCTGCGCGTCGCGGACCTGCACCTGCAGGGTACGGGCGTAGCTGTCGGAGCCGTCCCGGTAGAAGTGGGTGACCACCCGGGTGAGTGCGCGGTCCCGGGGCAGCGTGACGGTGAGCGTGTCGGCGGTGTTCTTCGTCCCGGACCGCCAGTTCGACCATGCCTTGTCGGTGAGGTTGCCGTTGATCAGGCCGGCCGCGGAGTATCCGGGTTCGGTGAAGGTCGCGGTGGCCCCGGCGGCCGCCGCCTTTGCCTCGACCGGGTCGGTGACCTGGATCCGGACGGTCGCCGCCACGGTGCGTCCCTCGCCCGCGTCGGCCCGGCCGGCGAGGGTGACGACGCCGGGATGGTCGAACGCACCGGCGGCGGGGGTGTCCCACTCGACGGGGCGTTCGACCGTGACGCCCTGCGCGGAGACCGCGGTGACGGTCGCGGGCAGGTCGGGCAGTCCACCGACGAAGGTCTTCGCCCGGGTCGGTTCGGTGGCGGTGAGGGTGTCGACGACGACCGTGGCCCGGGCGAGGTGGGTGCGGCCCTGCGCGTCGACGACCCGGCCGGTGACGGGCACCGTGCCCGGCTGCTTCCAGCGCACCGGGGCGACGTCGCGCCAGGTGACCGGGAGCAGGTCCCGGACGCCGTCGCGGGTGCGCGGCACCACCGTCGCCGGCAGCTGCGGCGCGACGCCGGGCGTGGTGAACAGCTCGACCGGTTCGAGGCCGACGATCTTCTCGTCGATGATCCGCCAGAGCTGGTTGACCCCGGAGTTCGGCAGCCAGGTGGAGACCGGAGCACCGTCGTTGGTGGCCTGGCCGCCGACGTCGAGCAGCCGGCCGGTGCCGACGTTGACGAAGGTGTACGTGCCGTCGCCGGTGGTGGAGAGCATCCACTGGGCCTGCGGGTCGGGTTCGCCGGTGTCCGGGACGACGACGGTGGCGCCGTCGACGACGGACAGTCGGCGGCCGCCGTCGACGGTGGTGACGGCGTACCGGGCCCGGTTGTGGTGGCCCTCGGTGAGCTTGGTGAGCTGCCACAGCTGGCTGGCGTCGTGCGGGGCGTCGGTGCGGATCACCGCGCCGGTACCCGCCGGGGTCAGTGACCGGCCGCTCTGCACGCCCTGGATCCGGTAGACGTGGTTGTCGCGGATCAGCGAGGTGTCCAGCAGGACCCCGGAGACGCCCTCGATCAGGAAGGTGGTCACCGACTGGGCGGGTACGTCGAGCCGCGCGGTGCGGTCGGTGACGGCCACCGGGGTGCCCTGGCGCAGGGCCCCGTCGACGTCGGTGACGATCGGGGTCACCGACGCGCCCGGTTCGACGATGCGGAACGCCGACAGGTCGAGCTGCACGGTCCGCGCCTCGGTGGCGGAGTTGACGTGTACGACGGTGGCCCGCTTGCCGGTGGAGATCGCCGCGACGCTGTTCGGGTCGTCGACCTTCATCAGTCGGTCGCCAGGGCGGATGTGGTGGGTGAAGTTGCGCAGGGTGTGGAACTTGGTGTTGGTGTAGATCGGGCAGGTCTGCAGAGTGTCGGTGGCCGTGCAGTCGAACGGCACCTGGATGCTGCCCCAGTTGCCGCCGAGCGGGAACTCGCCGCCGGGCGCCATGTTGTCGTAGTCCTCGACCGGCTGCCACAGCACCCAGGCGGTCGGCTCCAGCTCGCGCAGGTCGCCGACGATGTGCTGGGCGATGCCGAGGCCGGGGAGCATGCTGGTGAAGTTCTGGGCCCCGCTGCCCCAGGAACCCTCCACCTCGCTCATCCACAGTGGCTTGTCCGCGCCCTTGGCGACGTCCCGGACGGCGGTGCGCTGCCCGGTGCCGTAGGTGTGCACGTTCAGTTGGGCGACGCGGTCGCGCACGTCGACGCCGTACGCGTTCCAGTTGGTGAGGAAGGCGCCAGGGTTGGTCTCGTCCATCGCGGAGATCGCGGTGTCGCTGCCGGCGGCCCGCAGTTCGGCGTGGACCGCGTCGATCAGTTGCTGTTGCACTGCCGGGCCGACGTGGGCGCCTTCCTGGCGGCCGCCGACCGGTTGTCCGTCAGCGCCGAGCCGGGTCGACCAGTACGGCGTGTTCGGCTCGTTGAGCGGGTCGATGGTGTCGACGGTGATGCCGTGCGCCTGTTCCAGGTGCTGGGTGACCCGCACGAGGTAGGTGGCGAAGTCCTCGAGGGTGTCCGGGCGGAGCTGCTCGGCGTTGGCGTCGAAGCCGCCGGAGACGTAGCCGCTGACGGTCTGGAACCAGGGCGGCGAGTTGCTGAACGTCTCCCAGTGGGTGACGTCGTCGGCGATCCGGTCGATCCACCAGCGTTGCGCCGGGTCGGCGTCGAGGTTCCAGTGGTCGGGGTCGTCCGGGTCCCACCAGTCGCGGTCGTCGCGGGTGGTGCCGGCCGGGGCCTGCCACCAGCCGGGTACGGCACCGCCGGGGCGCAGGTAGTCGGGCACGTCGGGGGCGTTGCCGCCGCCGATGTTGTAGCGGGCGATGTTGAGGTTGAGCCCGTCGTCGCCGAAGAGCAGCTCGGCGAGTTGCTCGCGGATCTCGTCGGGGTAGCCGCCGGTGGCGTTGGCGAACCAGACCAGGCTGGTGCCCCAGCCTTCGAACTTCTGGCCCTGGTACGCCGGGTCGGGACGGACGGTGACCACGGTGTTCGCGGCCTCGGTGGCCGAGGTCGAGGGGTTGGGGCCGGCGGATCCGGGGGCGGGGATGCCGACGACGGCGCCGACCGCCAGGGCGGTGGCGCTCAGCGCCGCGCCGAGTCGTGCTGCCGAGCTGTGTCCTTGCACGGTGGACGGGCCTCCTTCGGTACGCGACCAACGGTGATGTTCGCGTAAACAGCGGCGCCGTCGGTGCGTCGGTCGGCCAGAGTGTCACCGGGCTGCGTCGTCCCACGGATCACCATCGACACAGCCCGGCAATGTTTACGTAAACATCGGCCCTGATGGTGGCACCGCCACCCACCAGCGTCAAGCCTGTGAACGGCAGAGATCAGAACGGGTACCGGGCGATGTCGCCCTGCATGGTGACCCACTGCGTCTCGGTGAACGCCTCGATGTTGGCGGTCGGCCCACCGAACCGGGCCCCGGTGCCGGAGGCACCGACCCCACCGAATGGCGCCACCGCCTCGTCGTCGACTGTCTGGTCGTTGATGTGCACGATGCCGCTGGGAATCCGGTCGGCCAGCGCCAGCGCCTTCATCACGTCCCGGCTGAGGATGCCCAGCGACAGGCCGTACTCGGAATCACGGGCCAGCTCGACGGCCTGGTCCAGGTCGGCGAAGGTGGCCACCGGGGCGACCGGACCGAAGACCTCCTGGGCGAACGCCGGAGTGTCGGCGGTGACGTCGGCCAGCACGGTCGGCCGGTAGAACAGCTCGTCGTAGGTGCCGCCAGCGGCCAGCCGGGCACCGGCGTCCACACTCGCCGTGACCAGCGAATGGATCTTGTCGCGCTGCCGTTCGTCGATGATCGGCCCGAGCGCCACCTGCCCCTTGGCCGGGTCGCCGACCGGCAGATGATCCGCCTTCTCGGCCAGCTTCTCGACGTAGCGCTCGGCGACGCTCTCGTGCACCAGGTGCCGGCCGGTCGTCATGCAGATCTGCCCCTGGTGCAGGAACGAACCCCAGGCGCCGGCGGAGGCGGCGAGGTCGAGGTCGGCGTCGTCGAGCACGATCAGCGCCGAGTTGCCGCCCAGCTCCAGGTGGGCCCGCTTGAGGTGGCGACCGGCGGCCTCGCCGACCTTACGACCGGCGGCGGTCGAGCCGGTGAAGCTGACCACCCGTACCTGCCCGGCGGCGACCAGCGCCTCCCCCACGTCGGCTCCACCGGGCAACACGTGCAACAGCCCGTCGGGCAGGCCCGCCTCCTGGAAGATCCGGGCGAGCGCCACCCCACCGCTGACCGCCGTACGCGGGTCCGGCTTGAACACCACGGCGTTGCCGAGCGCCAGCGCCGGGGCGATCGACCGGATCGACAGGATGAGCGGGAAGTTGAACGGGGAGATCACGCCGACCACGCCGACCGGCAGCCGCCGGGCCAGGCTCAGCCGGGGCTGCGCGCTGGGCAGGATCTCGCCGAGCGGGTGTGAGGCGAGCGCGGCGGCCTCGTAACACTCCTGCGCGGCGGTGGTCGTCTCCACCCCGGCCTTGGGCGGGATGGAGCCGGCCTCGCGGACCAGCCAGTCGCCGATCTCGTCGGCGTACTGCTCGAACAACTGCCCGGCCCGGCGCAACACCGCGGCCCGGTCCAGGTACCGGGCCGCGGCCCAGTCGCGCTGCGCCTGCGCGGCCTGGACGCAGGCCCGCGTCACGTCGTCAGGGTTGGCCAGCCCGACCTGGCCGATCTCCTCCCGGGTGGCGGGCGACCGGACGGGTCGGGTGCCACCCGCCGCCTCGATCCAGCCGCCGCTGTAGATCATGCCCCGCCACGTCGTCGTGTCGAGCAGTCCCATGAGTGAGCCTCCGGTCTGGTCACGAACCTCAAGGTGTCCGTCGTAACCTTCCCGAAACCGCCCGAGATCCACCACCGGAACGCAACAATCACCCAATTGTCAGGTCCGGGCCCGCTGGACCATGCGGCTGGTGAGGAACGGGCTCGGTGGCCGTGCTACAGCACCAGCAGGGTGCGGGACCGTTGGCGTTCCTCGTCGTCGGGGTTGTGCGCCAGGGGCACCCGCCCCTACGCCCGATCCGCCCGCGCCATCCGGTGGTTGGGAAACGCGCGACGGCCGTGCTCAGAGGCGGCAGGCGTGGATCGAGGTGACCAGGATGGCGCGGGCGCCGACCTCGTACAGCTCGTCCATGATCCGGTGCACCTCGGCGCGGCGGACCATCGCCTGCACCGCCACCCAGCCCTCCCGGTGCAGCGGTGAGATGGTCGGCGACTCGATGCCCGGGGTGAGCGCGCTCGCCTGCTCCAGCAGGTCGGCGCGCACGTCGTAGGCGAGCATCACGTACCGACGGGCCACCAGCACGCCCTGCAGGCGACGGATCAGCTGGTCGGCCTGGCCGGTGGTGGGGGTGCCGGCCGGGTGCACCAGCACCGCCGAGGAGCGCAGGATCGGCTCGCCGACGGTGACCAGGCCGGCCTGGCGCAGCGTGGCGCCGGTCTCCACCACGTCGGCGATGACGTCGGCCACACCGAGGCGGATTGCGTTCTCCACCGCGCCGTCGAGCCGGATCACCTCGGCCTTCAGCCCGTGTTCGCCCAGGTAGCGCTCGACCACCCCGGGGTACGCGGTGGCGATGCGCCGCCCGGCGATCTCCTCGGGGACCCGGCTCAGGGTCTGCGGGCCGGCGGCGAACCGGAACGTCGCGCCGCCGAAGTCGAGGTCGAGCAGCTCCTCGGCCGGGCTGGCCGAGTCGATCAGCAGGTCCCGGCCGGTGATGCCGAGCTCCAGCTCACCGGTGCCGACGTAGGTGGCGATGTCGCGGGGGCGCAGGTAGAAGAACTCGACGTCGTTGGCCGCGTCACGGCAGACGAGGTCCTTGGGGTCGGTGCGTTGGCGGTAGCCGGCCTCGCGCAGCATCTCGGCGGCCGGTCCGGAAAGGGTGCCTTTGTTGGGTACGGCGATGCGCAGCATCTCGGTCTCGCTCCTGTTGATCAGCGGTGCACGGTCACAAGGGCGGGTCAGAGATGTCGGTAGACGTCCTCGAGTTCCAGTCCGGTGGCCAGCATCAGCACCTGCGCCTGATAGAGCAGCTGGGAAATCTCCTCGGCGGCCCGCTGCGGGCTCTCGTGCTCGGCGGCCATCCACGACTCGGCCGCCTCCTCGACGACCTTCTTGCCGATGGCATGCACGCCACGCTCCAGCGCGGCCACCGTCGACGAGCCGGGGGTCCCAGCCGCTGCCTTGGCCTGTAGCTCGGCGAACAGCTCCTCGAACGTCTTCACGGTGCCTGATTGTGGCAGCCCGTTGGCAGGTGGGTGCGCACCGGGTCCGCGCCGGTCCACCAGCTGATCACCGCGCGGGGCAGGCGCGGGGTCACCGTACGGTGACCGCCACGTCGGCGAGGTGCCGTTCGCCCTCGTCTTCGACCATCGACTCCTCGTACGCCTCGATGGTGTACGCCCCCGGTGCCAGGGTCAGCTCGACGGTGGCTTCACCACGCCCGGGTGCGCCGGCGTCGAGGGTGACGTGCCGCTGGTGGACGACCTGCCCGCCCTGGCGGACCCGTAGCTGCGCGGTGGCTTCAAAGACGCTGCCGGCGAGGTGCACGGTGAAGGTACGTCCGACGGTGTCGCCGTGCTGCGGTTCGATCAGCCAGAGCATGGCCAGGGTGTCCAGCGGAGCTCCCTTGACGATCTCGCGACTGGTGTCGACGTGGCCCCACAGCCGGTCGACCGGTTCGCCGTCGAGCAGCAGCCGGATCCGCGGGTTGCCGCCGACGACTCCCGCGACCGTCCAGGCGAGCTGCTGTACGGCGGTGGCGGCACCGGCCGCGTCGAGGTTGGCGACCTCGGCGCCGCTGATGTTGACCCCGACGATGTCGTACTGGGTCCAGACGCTGGTCACGGCGGCACCGGTCGGCCAGAGGGTGCGGTAGTCGGGGTCACGCAGCCGGCTGCCGGAGAGCATTTCGGCGAGGGCGGCGCTCAGCTCGCCGAGGACGTCCGAGCTGCCCAGTTCGAAGCGGTGGAACTCCCGGTAGAGCCGCAGCTGGCCGTCGACCTCACCGGCGTAGTAGACCGGCAGGGTGGCGACGGCGTCGCCGGCCTGTTCCCCGGCGGTGCCGGAGGTCGGTGGGGCCACGGTTGCATGGTCGGTGATCTGGCCGTCGAGGCCGCCCGGTGACCGGCTGGCCAGGTCGCCGGGGGTCGCGTCGGGCGGGACGGGTCCGGCGGTGGCCGCCCCGGGCGGCGGGGCGGGCGGCGGGGTCGGCAGGCAGCCGACGACACCGACGAACGTGGCGGCGACGGTCGCGGCGGCGGTGCCGAGCAGGGCCACCGGGACGCGGCTGCGCCGCCGGGCTTCGATCTTCTCCTGGATCGAGGTCAGCGCCTCCGGGCTGATGTCGACCCGGTCGGCGTGACCGCGCAGGACCCGGCGCAGCAGGTCTTCTCCGCCGGGCTGGGTGTCGTGGTTGTCCATCACAGTCCGTCCAGGCTGCTACGCAGGGCGGCGATGCCGCGTGCGGTGTGGCTCTTGACGGCGCCCCGGCTGACGCCCATCGTCTCGGCGATCTGCGCCTCGGACAGGTCGGCGTAGTAGCGCAGCACGATCGCCTCCCGCTGGCGGGGCGGCAGGGCGCGCAGCGCGATCACCACATCGTCGTGGCGGAGCTGGTCCAGCGCGCCGGCTTCAGCGCTGGGCGCGTCGGGGTCTGGGCGCGCGGCGGCGAGGTGGGCCTGCACGACCCGCCGGTGCCGGATCGCCGAGCGGCACCGGTTGCAGACGGTGACCCGCAGGTACGCCAGCGCCTTGTCTTCGTCGCGCAGCCGCCACCAACGGCTGTGCAGGGCGACGTAGGCGTCCTGCACGATCTCCTCCGCCATGCCGGGTTCGCGCAGCAGCAGGGTGGCGAGCCGCACCAACGACCGGCAGTGCGCGGCGAACAGGCGGGTGACCGCCTCGTCCGCCGCCCACACCGATGTCTGCGTCCGCTGCCGCGGCATCGTCCTCCCCGTGCACAGGCCGGTAACCAGTTCGGGTGTCACGCCAACTACGACGTGTCACCAGCGCATCTGGTTTACCGCTCCAGCGGCGGGAACGTGACGGGTCAGCGACAGGCAGGGCGGATCAGTTCACCGGGACCGGGCGCAGCGTCCGCAGGGCCAGCACGGCATCCAGTACCGCTACCATCGACGACCAGCCCTTGTCCTCGATCGAGTCGGGCAGTCCTGCGCGGTCCCGGGCCTGGTCGATGGTCTCGACGGTGAGCACGCCGTGCCCGACCGGGGTGGATTCGTCCAGGGAGACCCTGGTGAGTCCCTCGGTGACGGACTTGCACACGTAGTCGAAGTGGGCGGTGGCACCGCGTACCACCACGCCGAGGGCGACCACCGCGTCACATTGCCGGGCCAGGGCCTGGGCGACGACGGGCAGTTCCACGGAGCCGGCGACCCGGGCGACCTGCACCCCGGCGACGCCGCAGGCGGCGGCGGCGGCCAGGGCTCGGGCGAGCATCGCATCGACCAGGTCGCCGTGCCAGCGGGCGGCGACGACGCCGACGGTCAGCCCGCCGGCGTCGACGGTGGAGACTCCGGGTTCCCCGAATCCGGCCATTACGCTCGTCCTCCGGAAAGCTCGCCGACAGGGTTGATCTCGCCGACGGGGCCGTGTTCGTCGGACCGGTCGATCTGCTCGACGTGGTCGAGTTCGTCGAGCAGGTGGCCCATCCGGTCACGTTTGGTCCGCAGGTAGCGCACATTCTCCGGATGGGGGTGGACGGTCAACGATTCACGTCCGAGGACGTGCAGACCGTAGCCGGCGAGCCCGGAGATCTTGTCCGGGTTGTTGGTGAGCAGCCGGATCGACCGTACGCCGAGATCGGTCAGGATCTGTGCCCCGGTGCCGTAGTCGCGGGCGTCGGCCGGCAGGCCCTGCTCCAGGTTGGCGTCGACGGTGTCGCGGCCCTGGTCCTGCAGCTGGTAGGCGCGCAACTTGTGCACCAGCCCGATACCGCGGCCCTCGTGGTCGCGCAGGTAGAGCACCACGCCGCGACCTTCGGCGGCGATCCGCGCGAGGGCGGCGTCCAGTTGTGGGCCGCAGTCGCAGCGCAGCGAGCCGAACACGTCTCCGGTGAGGCATTCGGAGTGGACCCGCACCAGCACGTCGCGTCCGTCGTCGATGTCGCCGTGGACCAGGGCCAGGTGTTCGACGGGGTCGTCGGCGACGTGGTATCCGACCGCGCGGAAGACGCCGTACGGCATCGGCAGGCGGGCCTGCGAGCCGCGCCGCACCTGGATCTCGGTGCGCCGCCGGTGAGCGATCAGGTCGGCGATGGTGATCAGGGTGATCCCGTGGTCGGCCGAGAACTTCTCCAGGTCAGGCAGACGCATCACGGTGCCGTCGTCGTTGATCAACTCGCAGAGCACCCCGGCTGGATTCAGGCCGGCGAGCCGGGCCAGGTCGACGGCGGCCTCGGTGTGCCCGGGGCGGTGCAGCACCCCGCCGGCGCGGGCGCGCAGCGGCACGACGTGGCCGGGTCGGGCCAGGTCGGCCGGGCTGGTGGCCGGGTCGGCGAGCAGCCGCAGGGTGTGCGCACGGTCGGCGGCGGAGATGCCGGTGCTGACACCTTCGCGGGCGTCGACGGCGACCGTGTACGCGGTGCCGCGCCGGTCCTGGTTGGTGTGGTACATCGGCGGCAGGTCGAGCCGGTCGCATTCGGCTTCGAGCAGTGGGGCGCAGATGTAGCCGGAGGTGTAGCGCACCATGAAGGCGACGAGTTCGGCGGTGGCGTGTTCGGCGGCGAAGATCAGGTCGCCCTCGTTCTCCCGATCGGCGTCGTCGACGACGACGACGGCCCGGCCGGCGGCCAGGTCGTCGAGGGCCTGTTCGACGGTGCCGAACCCTGCGGCGCTCACGCGCGGACCCCGCTGGTCGCCGGCACGCTGCCGAGTTGCTTCGCCACATACTTCGCGATCACGTCGACCTCCAGGTTGACCAGTGCCCCGACCGGTGCCCGACCGAGGGTGGTGAGTTGCAGTGTGGTGGGGATCAGTCCGACGCTGAACCAGCCGGTGTCGTCGGTCCGGTCGGCGTCGCCGTCGTGCACCTCCATCACGGTCAACGAAATGCCGTCGACGGTGATCGAGCCCTTCTCGACGACGTAGCGCTCCAGACCGGCCGGCAGGCTGAACCGGACCTGTTCCCACCGTTCGCCCGGGGTACGGGACAACACGGTGCCGACGCCGTCGACGTGGCCCTGCACCAGGTGCCCGCCGAGGCGGGTGGCCAGGGTTGCGGCCCGTTCCAGGTTGACGGGCTCGCCCGGACGCAGGGCGCCCAGGGAGCTGCGGTCGAAGGTCTCCCGCATGACGTCGACGGTGAACCGCTCGCCGTCGACGGCGACGACGGTGAGGCAGACGCCGTCGACGGCGATGGAGTCACCGTGCCGGGCGTCGGCGGCGACCAGCGGCCCGCGCACGGTGAGTACCCCGCTGTCGCCCTGCCAGGTGATCCCGGCGGCTTCGCCCAGCTCCTCGATGATCCCGGTAAACATCGACTCAGCCCTCTTTCTGCCGGGGTTCGGCGGTGATCCGCAGGTCGGGGCCGACCTGGGTGACATCGACGATGGTCAGGTCGATGGCCTCGGCGATGGTGCGCACACCGGCGTCACCGAGCGCGGCGGCACCGGCACCGAGCAGCCTGGGGGCGAGGTAGCCGACGACCCGGTCGACCAGGTTGGCCCGCAGGAACGCCCCGGCGAGCGCCGGGCCGCCTTCGAGCAGCGCGGACCGGATACCGCGGTCGTAGAGCGCGCTCAGCAGGGCGGTGATGTCGACCCGGCCGAGGTGGTCGGCGCCGACGTCCGCGGTGGTGGCGATCCAGGTGGGCGCGGCGGCGTCGCGGACCCGGGCGTCGGCGGGGGTACGCCCGGAGCTGTCGACGACGACCCGCAGCGGTTGCCGGACGGCGAGGCTGCCGTCGCGCGGGTTGCGGGCGGTGAGCCGGGGGTCGTCAGCGAGCACGGTGCCGACCCCGGCGATGATCGCGTCGGCGGTGCCACGCAGCGCGTGAACGTCGGTGCGGGCCGCTTCCGAGGTGATCCACATGCTGGTGCCGTCGGTGGCAGCGGATCGGCCGTCGAGGGTGGCGGCGTACTTCCAGGTGATGTAGGGCCGGCGACGACGCACGGCGGTGAGCCAGGCGATGTTGGCGGCTTCGGCCTCGTCTGCGCCCAGTCCGACCGAGACGTCGATGCCGGCGGCGCGCAGCGTGTCGGCGCCGCCGGCGGCGATCGGGTTGGGGTCGGGTACGGCGAGCACGACGCGGGCGAGACCGGCGGCGACCAGTGCGGTCGAGCAGCGTCCGGTGCGGCCGATGTGGTTGCAGGGTTCGAGGGTGATCACGGCGGTGCCGCCGCGGGCGCGGTCGCCGGCCTGGGCCAGGGCGACGATCTCGGCGTGTGGTCCGCCGGCGTAGGCGTGGAAGCCTTCGCCGACGACATGGCCGGTGCCGTCGAGCAGGACGCAACCGACGATCGGATTGGGGCTCACTGAGCCAAGGCCGCGTACGGCGAGGTCGACGGCACGTCGCATCGCATCGTGCTCGGAGAGGATCGCCATGGCTGTCTGTTTCTCCTCGCCTGCCTGCCGGGGTGCGCGGCGGCGGGTGGGAGGTGCCGGCCCGTCGGTGGACGGCGGCGACAGCGGATGCGGCGGCGGATCACCTCGGTGCGCGGCCACGACAGACCGGCCCCGGGGCGCTGCACGGGCATGGCGGTGCCGTTCGGCACGCCACACCAGAGCGTCCGTTCCGCGCGCTGTCTCCCATCCGGACTGTCTGGGCTGGTCCATGCCGGATCGGCACGGTCTGGCCCAACCGTCGGCCCTGGGTTCTCACCAGGTCCACCGGACGTCGTGTGACGTCCGGGTCGCGGGCTGACCACAGCTGGTGCCGTGGATCACCGCCGGTTCGGAATTTCACCGAGTCCCGCCAGCGCGTGGTGGGTACTGATTCGAGTGTTACACGGATACCGGAGGCTGCCGCCAGGGACGCGACCGACTTCACAACTGTCAGATAGCTGACAGTCAGGCCGACTGAACGGGGAATACCGAGGTCAGCTGGTGGACAGCCGCCGGTCGACCGCGATGAACGAGCCGGGCTGGCTCTTGGCCACCGACTTCATCTCGTTGGCCACGGTGATGATCTCGCGTGGTTCGCTGAACCGGCGCGACCCGGCCGACACCGCCACCCCCACCGAGAGCGTCACCAGGGCGGCCTTCTGCAGATTGCCCCGGCGGTCCTTCACCTCGACGTACCCGCGCTGCGCGTCGGACGGGTCGTAGAGCTCGTCGGCCGCCTTCTCGAAGGCCACGATCGCCTGCTCGATGATCGGCCGCACCTGCTCCGGTGCGCAGACCACCACGAAGTCGTCGCCGCCGATATGGCCGAGGAACGCCGGCGGCAACCCGACGGCCACCACGGCCCGGTGCATGCACCGGGCCAGCGCGGTGATGAACTCGTCGCCACGGCCGAACCCGTACACGTCGTTGACGCTCTTGAACCGGTCGATGTCGACGTAGCCGACCGCGTAGTCGGCGCTGCTGCGGATCCGGTCGGTGATCTCCCGACTGACCCGGGTGTTGCCCGGCAGCCCGGTCAGCGGCGAGACCTCCCGGTACTCGCGGTTACGCCGCAGGGTGGAACTCACCCGGGCGATCAGCTCCGAGGTGTCGAACGGTTTGACCAGGTAGTCGTCAGCGCCGGCGGTCAGGCCGACGACCTTGTCGACCGTCATCCCCTTCGCGGTCAACATGATGATCGGCAACGCGGCGGTCATCGGATCGGCGCGCAGCCGGCGGGTGAGTTCCAACCCGGAGATGCGGGGCATCATCAGGTCGACCACGGCCAGATCGGGCCGGTGCCGCTCGATGACCTCCAGTGCTTCCTGGCCGTCGTGGGCGAGCTTCACGTCGAAGCCGTGCAACCGCAGATTGACCTCAACGAATCGGGCGATGTCGACATCGTCGTCGACGACCAGGATCAGATCCGGCCGGGACTCGGCCCCCTCCGGGCTCACCACCGTGGCGTGGTCCGTTCGGCGCTGATCCGCAGCTTGCGTACCGCCTCGGCCGGGTCCTCGGCACCGTAGACGGCGGTGCCGGCGACGAAGGCGTCCGCCCCGGCGGCCGCCGCCGCCTCGATGGTGTCGGCGGCGATCCCGCCGTCGACCTCGATCCGCAACTCCAGGTGACCGGCGGCGACATGCCGGCGGGCGGCCCGGACCTTGTCCAGCATCTCCGGGATGAACCGCTGGCCGCCGAACCCGGCCTTGATCGTCATGATCAGCAGCGTGTCGAAGCTGGGCAGCAGGTCGAGGTACTGCTCGACCGGGGTGTCCCGGTCGATCGCCAGGCCGGCCTTCGCCCCGGCGGAGCGCAACTCCTTGGCCAACGCGACCGGGTCGTCACAGGCCTCGGCGTGGAACGTCACGTTGTACGCGCCAGCGTCGGCGTAGCCGGGCGCCCAGCGACGCGGATCGGTGATCATCAGGTGTACGTCGAACGGCAGCGACGTCACCGGCAACAGGCTCTGCACCACCGGCAACCCGATCGTGAGGTTCGGCACGAAGTGGTTGTCCATCACGTCGACGTGCAACCAGTCGGCTGCTCCCTCGACCGCCCGGGCCTCGTCGGCCAGGCGGGAGAAGTCGGCAGCCAGGATGCTCGGCGCGATGATCGGCGCTGGTGCGGTCACCGCGCCAGTCTACGAACGTGAGCAAGCGTTCGGCATCCGCCACCGCAGATCAACGCTGGATCATCACAAAATCGTACAGACAGGTCGGACGGCATCCCGGGCAGCGGCCAGCCGACTCGGTCGCCGGGCGGCGACCACCTCGCCGAGGACCGTCGGCACCCACTGGCCGATCCGCCGGTTGACCGAACGAGTTACCGACTATTTCTAGATTTCCAGTATTTCATCAGCAACAAAAGAAAAAGTCTAAGGAATTTCACATAAAAAGTGGCGACCATCGATATGTCGAACCGCATCAGGCGGTACGGGATCGAGGAGCAACGCCATGCCTGTGCACCACTCCGGCACGATCGACGACGCGCCACCGCGCACCGCCGGTCGACCGCGCAACATCACCCGGCCCTCGTCAGGAAATGGCTGGCAGGGCCCGCTGCTGAATCATCTTCCGCTGCCGGACCGTCGATTGTTCCGCACATTCGGGCAGGGACCGACCACGCCGGTGCCGCAAAAGCGTATCCATCAGGCCATCGAACACTGGGCACGCACCACACCGGATGCCACCGCGGCCGAACACCTCGGGATCACGATCAGCTACCGCGCGCTGGACGGCCACGCCGACCGGCTCGCCCACCGGCTGATCGCCCTCGGCGTACGGACCGGGGACACCGTGGGCGTCTTCACCAGCCGGTCGATCCCCATGCTCGTGGCCATTCTGGCCGTCCTCAAGGCGGGCGCGGCCTACGTACCGCAGGACGTCCGGATCGCCCCGGCCGGGCAGCTACGGCAGATCATGTCGACCGCTCGGTGCCGTGCCGTGCTCACCACGGCCGACGCGATGGGCCAGGTCCCGAAACTGCCGGGGGTGCCCCGGATCGCCGTCGACGAACTGCTGGCGCGTCCCGTGCCGACGCGCGCCCGTCCGGCGCGTCCGACCCGGCCGGTCCGGGCCGACGACGGCTGCTACGTCCTGTTCACCTCCGGCACCACCGGACGGCCCAACGGGGTCACCGTGACCCACCGCAACGTGGCCAACATCCTGCTCACCAGCCCCGGTGACCTCGGCATCCAGCCAGGTTGGCGGGTCGGGCAGCTACTCAACGTCGCGTTCGACATGGCCGCCTGGGAGATCCTCGGCTGTCTCGGCCACGGCGGGACGCTACTCATCCGCGACCGCGACCTCACCGCCACCGCCGCCCGCTGCGACGTCGTCATCGCCACCCCCACCGTCCTCAGCCGCATCGACCCGGACCGGTGCGTACGGGTCAAGGTGGTGGCGGTCGCCGGCGAGCCGTGCCCACGCCCGCTGGCCGACCGGTGGGCCGCCGACCGCGTCTTCTACAACTGCTGCGGCCCGACCGAGACGACCATCGTCAACACCATGCAGCGGCATCGCCCGGACGCCGCCCGGCTCACCATCGGCCGACCGACGCCGAACAACACCGTCTACGTGCTGGACCCCGCCGGGCGGCCGTGCCGCATCGGCGAGGTGGGCGAGATGTGGGCCGGTGGGGACTGCGTCTCCGCCGGCTACCTGGACAACGAGCCGCTCAACGCACAGCGGTACGCCCTCGACCCGTTCCTCGGCGGAGGCCGGCTGATGTTCCGCACCCGTGACCTGGGCCGCTGGACCACCGACGGCGAGTTGGAGCACCTGGGCCGCACCGACGACCAGGTCAAGGTGCGCGGCTTCCGGGTCGAGTTGGACTCGGTCTCGGCCGTGCTGGAGGCGGTGCCCGGCTGCCGGCAGGCGGTCACCCTCAAACTCACCGACCAGGATCTGGTCTGCTTCGTCACTCCCGCCGAGGTGGATTCGCAGCGGTGCCGCGACGCGGTCGCCGCCGCACTGCCCTACTACTGCGTGCCGGCGGTCGTACATCCGCTGCCCGAGCTGCCGATGACCGGCCGGGGCAAGGTGGACCGGGCGGCGCTGCGGCGGCTCGCCACCGACCGGCCGGCACTGCCCGCTCCGGTCGAGGCGGCGAGGTGAGCGC
This sequence comes from Micromonospora sp. LOL_023, assembly GCF_048060115.1. Classification (NCBI taxonomy): domain Bacteria; kingdom Bacillati; phylum Actinomycetota; class Actinomycetes; order Micromonosporales; family Micromonosporaceae; genus Micromonospora; species Micromonospora sp. LOL_023. The sequence goes on along the minus strand of NZ_JBHMIM010000039.1, from coordinate 53,292 downwards.
CACGTCGACCCGGCAGCCGCCGGTACCGGCCCCGGTCGCCGAGGCGGACGCCCGGCCGGCTGACGGGCCGCCGCTGCCGCCGGTCGTCCCCGGGTTGCGCCGACTTCTCGCCCACCCACGCTTCATGCACCACCACCGACTGGTCGCGGCGGTGCTCGCCGGCAACGTCGGGCTGGCGTGGCAGGGCGGCACCGCCGGCTGGTGGCAGGGCCCGGACGCGGCGAGCGCCCTCGGAGCGGCGGCGCTGGCCAACGTGGCGTTGGCCGTCCTGGTCCGCCAGCAGTACGTCATCAACTTCTTCTTCTGGCTCGCCACCCGGGCTCCGGTGCGGTGGCCGCTGCGAATCCGCGCGACGTTGGGCAAGGTGTACCACTTCGGCGGGCTGCACGTCGGTGCCGCGCTGGCCGGCACCGGCTGGTTCCTGGCACAGCTGGTCGCGATGACCGTCCAACGCGGACCGGGCGGCACCGCAGCGTTGTCGACGGGATTCGCGGTCGCCGTCGCACTGCTGGCGATGGTGGCCACCGCACTGCCGCCGGTTCGGGCGGCCCACCACGACCTCTTCGAACTGGTCCACCGCTTCGGTGGCTGGGCGGCACTACTGCTGCTGTGGGTGCAGAGCGCGCTGCTGGCCGGTCACCCGGCAGCGCTCGCCGGCATGCCCCAGGCGTGGGTGCTGGCCCTGCTGACGGCGAGCGTCGCGCTGCCCTGGCTGCGGTTGCGCCGCGTCGCTGTCGAGGTGGTTCGTCCGTCGTCGCATGTCGCCCTGGTCCGGTTCAACCACGGGGTGACGCCGTTCCCTGGCTCGTCCACCCCGGTGAGCCGCAACCCGCTGCGGCAGTGGCACTCCTTCGCCAACGTGCCGGCACCGGAGCACGACGGATTTCGGCTGGCGATCTCCCGGGCCGGCGACTGGACCGGGCAGTTCATCGATGAGACGCCCGACCGGGTCTGGGTCAAGGGAATCCCGACCGCCGGGGTGGCCAACATCGAGACGCTGTTCCGCCGCGTCGTGTACGTGGCGACCGGCAGCGGTATCGGCCCGGTCCTTCCGCACCTGCTGGCCGGGCAGGTGCCGGCCAGGCTGGTCTGGGCGGCACGGCGACACCGGGAGACCTTCGGCGAGGAGCTGGTGGCCGAGATCCTCGATCGGCAGAGCGACGCGGTGCTGTGGGACACCGCCCGCGACGGCAAGCCGGACATGCTCACGCTGGCCTACCAGGCGTACGTCGAGTTCGACGCCGAAGCGGTCATCTGCATCTCGAACCGGCGGCTGACCTGGCAGGTGGTGCACAGCCTGGAACGGCGGGGCATTCCTGCGTACGGCGCGATCTGGGATTCCTGACAGCGGATGGGACGACAGGGAGATGCAATGAACATCGTGATCGACAAGGACGACCGGGTGGTCACCGTACGGCTGTGCCGCCCACAGGTACGCAACGCGCTGGACGGCGCGCTGCTGGACGAACTGGTGGCGGCGTTGCGGCCACTGGACCGGGATCCCGGGGTGGGCTGCTTCGTAGTGACCGGCTCGGAGCAGGCGTTCGCTGCCGGTGCCGACATCCGGGAGATGGCCGGCAAGTCGTTCCTCGACGTGGCGTTGGAGGATCACTTCGCCGGCTGGGACGCGTTCGCCGCTCTGCGTACTCCGAAGATCGCCGCGGTCGCCGGATTCGCCCTCGGTGGTGGTTGTGAGCTGGCGATGATGTGCGACCTGATCTTCGCCGCGGAGGGCGCCCGCTTCGGCCAGCCGGAGCTGCGGCTCGGGGTGATGCCCGGCATGGGCGGCACCCAGAGACTGACCCGGCTGGTGGGTCGGGCCCGGGCGATGGATCTGATCCTGACCGGGCGACAGTTGGACGCCGCCGAAGCGGAACGCTTCGGCCTGGTGTCCCGGGTGGTGCCGGCGGACCGGCTGCTGGCCGAGGCGCAGGCAGCCGCAGCGACGGTGGCGGCGCAGAGCAAGTTGGCAACGCTGCTGGCCCGCGAGGCGGTCGCCCAGGCCGAGGAGGTCGGGGTGACCGCTGGCGTGCTGTTCGAGCGGCGGGTCTTCCACTCACTGTTCGTCACCGAGGACCGGCGCGAGGGCATGGAGGCCTTTCTCGACAAGCGTCCGGCCCGGTTCACCGGTCACTGACGACCTCGACGGCGGACCCGACGATCAGCCGGCCGGGTGGCCTGCCTGCCCCGGTCGGCTGATCGCTCCTTCAGAGGGTGCCGATCTGGTATCCGAGCCCGTGTACGGTTCGCACGACGCCGCCGCCGAGCTTGCGCCGAAGATAGTGCACATATGTGTCCACGATGGCTGGCGATCTGTCGGCGCCGAAGACCCGCCGCCGCAGCGGACCGCGGCTGTGCACTGTCGTCGGTTGGGTGGCGAGCAGCCGGATCAGGGCGAACTCGCGTGCACTGAGCGCGACCTGGCGGCCGTCGGGCAGCCGCACGCGGCGTTGGGTGAGATCGAGCCGCCCGGCCCCGATCGGGATCAGCTCGGCCGCGTCGAACCGGCGCCGGCTCAGCGCCCGCACCCGGGCCCGCAGCTCGGCAAGGTCGAACGGCTTGACGAGGTAGTCGTCGGCGCCGGCGTCCAGACCCCGGACCCGTTCCGCCGGATCGGCGAGCGCGCCGATCAGCAGGACCCGCGCGGCGACGGCCCGGCGACGTAGCCGGATGACCAGGTCCATGCCGTCAATTCCCGGTAGCCGCCGGTCGAGCACGATCACCTGGTACCGATCGTGCAGTGCCAGATGCAGGCCACGTTGTCCGTCGCGGGCGAGGTCGATGCGGTATCCGTCGGCGCTGAGGAGGGTGACCAACGCATCGGCGATGTCGGAATCGTTCTCGACGAGAAGCAGTTGGCCGGGCGGCTCGTCGAGCAGGTCGTCCATAGGGACATGTTCGCATCGAAACATCGAATAGTTAACCCGTGGAAATTCGACCGATCAACAGTCAAGACTTGAACTATTCCAGTTAGTCAGACTCCGCCGGGTCGACCCCCGACAGACCGGGTCCGCCGCTCGACGGCAGCCGCCCAACCGGCCCGGCGATACCGCCGCCGTGACCGGACGGCTCTATGCCGTAGGCTCGCCGGCCGAGGCGGGCGACGAAGGGCAGCGACGGCATGGCAGGACAATGGATTGTCAGAAGCGGCAGCAGCAGAACCGCTGCGGTGCTTACGACGCTGACGCTGACGGTCGCAGCCGTCGCCGGCTGCGCGAAGTTGCCCGACGGGGTGGACGGTGACCTGGCCGACAGATGGGCTTCCTTCGTCGAACCGGTCGCGTTCGTACCGACGGTCGGCACCTGCCACAACCGGGAGACGACCGAAGGTGCCATGGTCGACTATATTCCGGTCGACTGCGCTCAGATGCACATCGTGGAAATCGTGCACGTTGGAGCGTTCACTGGGGAGCATGCCGAGGGCGATACCGCGCCGCAGGCGGGATCGGCTGCTCGGCTCGCTGCCCGCGTCGAGTGCGACCAGCGGGTCGCGGAGTTCATCGGCGGACCCTGGCAGGCCGGGACGCTGCGGCTGGTTGTCGTCACCCCGTCGCAGCAGGCCTGGGACGGGGGTGCCCGCTGGTTGCGCTGCGACCTCGGCGAGACCTCCGGCGCCAACGACAGCAACATCATCACCCGGTCGGTCACCCTCAAGGGTGTGCTGACCGACGACGAAAGTTCGGTACCGCTGCGCTGCTTCGACTCGGCGGACGTCGCCGTCGACGACGAGCCGCTCATCGAGCGGGTCGACTGTGGTTCGCCACACCAGTCCGAGTTCGCCGGAACGTACACCGAGGACAAGCTCAGCTACCGCGAGGTCGAGTTGAACTCCAGCGACGTGCACGGCCGCTGCAAGACCGTGGTGGCCAGCTACGCGAAGGTCCCGGACGACGACGACCTGCAGTACCGGGTCGGCACCATCTACGGCTACCCCACCAAGTCGGACTGGGCCGACGGCGACCGAACGATCCGCTGCTTCGCCTGGCGCGCCGATCCACTGCTGACCCGGTCGGTGCGCGGCGGCGGCGCCAACGCACTACCGATCAGGTACGAGTGACCCAGCCCCCGGCCGAGAATCGAACCGCCTCCCCTGTCGTAGCCTCAGCCGCCTGAGCCGACGACAGGGGACGGACGGCCCTGGCACGACGGTGGACCGGCGCGCCACGACGGGACGCCCGCTCACTGGTGCTGACGAGACTGGCGGCGCTGCTGACCGCCGCGTCGCTGACCGCGATGGCCGGCTGTGCACCACCTGCTGCCAAGGCTCGACGGCGACCTCCCCGGCAGTTGGGGCGGGTTCGACGAACCGAGCGCTTTCGTCCCGGCGGCCGGCACCTGCCACGAACCGCAGTGGGACAGCAACGACTACCTCGCTGCCATGGAACCGGTCGACTGCAACCGGCCGCACCGCAGCGAGTTCGTCGGCGCGTACGCCGAGAGCGACGGATTCGACTACGACGATTTCAACGTCGAGGACGACGCGGTCCACGAGCGGTGTCTACGGATGGTCGCGAGCTACGCCGCGCTGCCGGTCGACGACGACCTGACCTCGCGGATCAACACCCTGTACTTCGAGCCGAGCCCGCAGGGATGGGCCGAGGGAGATCGGCAGGTCCGTTGTTTCCTGTACATGTTCGAGCTTGCTCCCCCGCTGACTCGCTCGGCCAGGGGTGGTGGGCCTGACCTGCTGCCGGTCTGGTAGCCATCGCCGGTTCCGGCACAATCGCTACACGAGGCCACCTGGTGGACGTACCAACAGTTGCAGGTCGCCGCTGTCGGTGACCCACCCGGCGCCCGCACCGGGGCGGTTCAGTCGAGGCGGGCGACTGAACGCAGTGCCTCGCTGTCTCGTACGACGATTCCCCGGTAGCGGGTCGCGACGATGCCCTCCGACCGAAGCCCGCCGAGTGCCTTCTGCAGGCTGATCTTCGCAGCTCCGCAGAGGGTGGCCATCTCGTCCTGGGTCAACCGGATGTCGACGACCATGCCCTGCGGGCTCCGCCGCCCGTAGGCGGCCGCGATCTCCCACAGGACCCGGGCCAGGCGGACGCGTACCGGGTAGGAGGTGAAGTCGATCCGGCGCCGGTTGGCCCAGCGGAGACGGTCCGCGATGATGCCGGCCACGGTGACGGCGGCGTCGGGGTTGTCGCGAAGGAAGGCCATGAACTCGTTGCGGTGGACGACGCGGATGACCGATGGACGGCAGGCGGTGACCGTCGCCGTCCTCGGCGTCTCGTTCAGCGCGGATATCTCACCGATGACGTCGCCGGTGACCCGGATCGACAGAAGAGCGTGCCGGCCGTCAGTCAACGCGGCGGTGACCTTGACCAGTGCGTCGTCCAGCAGGATCACGTAGGACTCCTCGGCGCCCTCCCGGAGGATGACCTGCGCCTCCTGCACAGACCGTCGGACCCCCACCGACAGGAGGCGTTCGCGCGTCGACGGCTGGAGCCGGGCCAGGAAGGTCCCCGGTGGCCAGGTGACGTTCTCCATCTGCACCTCCTCGTGATCCGCTCCACATCATTCACGTACGGATTAGAATTGGCTACCGTCCGAAGTCCGACTCAGGACAACGCGTCCGCTACTCCCCTGACGACCAGCAAGCCGCCAGCGAGGATCAGCGTCACCAGGAACCAGGGCATACAGTTCCTGATCAAGAGATATTTGACCAGGGCGATACGAGCGAGGGCGATCACGAAGTCCCATGCCTCGTCCCGGTTCCGTTGAATGGAGGCCGCCGACGGGCGTCCGCCAGCCGCGACAAGGTCGGGAAATCCAAACCGGTTGGTACCTCCGGCGCCGGCCAGCCGCGGCCGGAGCGACATCGCGAGCCGGCAGGTGGTGACCACCACAGCAGCGGCCATCCCGACGGCGAGGAAGACCGAGATCGCCACGACGGCCGGAGCGCCGTCGAGCATCCTCGGTAGGACCTGGTCGGCGACCGTAGCCGCGACGGCCCCTTCGGCCGCCAGCAGGGCCAGCGCCTTGGCGTCCGCGTGTCTGATCGACGTTTGCAGTGAGGCCGCCGTGGTCAGACCAACTTGAAGATCACGCCACGTGTCCGGGCCGACGTCACCGCTCGCCCTCTGGCTTTGCTCCATGCGTCGATTGAACGTGAGACCGACCCGAGTCGTGGCGTAGGACTACTACTTGTCTTCCACCCGACTCTCGCGTCGATCCCGTACTTGTATGGCATCTCTTCTCCTGCCGTTCTGTAGAGATGAGTATCGAACGGTTCGCCGCCCGGTGGGAGATGGAGATCATGCCTTACATCAAAGATCCGGACCGACGTGTCCTGGTCGCCGTGGACATGGAGTCCTACAGCCGTCGAGACAACGTCCTGCAGTACCGTGCGCAGCTGGCCTTCCAGGAGGTCTTGACGGCGGCGTGCAGCGAGGTCGGCTTCGATCGCGCCAGCTGGCAGATCCAGCAGGGCGGAGACGGCGAGCTCGCCATCCTCCCGCAGGGCACCAGCGAACGCATGATCCTGGCCCGACTGACACCAGTCCTCGACCGGCTGTTGCGCGAGACCAATCGTGGACTCGCGAACGAGGCCAGAATCCGTCTGCGCGTCGCTGTCCACGAAGGTCCGGTCCACCTCGACGGGGCAAACGGGTTCCCCAGCGAGGCGGTCGTGACAGTCTGCCGGCTGGTCGACTCGCCTCAGCTCAAGACCGCGCTACGGCAGTTCCCGGACGCCGCGGTCGCGCTGATCGTGTCGGATCGGCTCTACCAGGACATCGTCCGGCAGTACCAGGATCTTCGGCCGGATCACTTCCAGCGGGTAACCGCTCGGATCGCGGACAAGGGCTTCGAGGCCGCCGCCTGGATCTACGTGCCGGGTGAGAGCATCCCGGCGACCGGTGCCCGGCCAGACGCACAGGACCCCGTGCCCGACCGGCCGGACGACGGTCCCGGCGGCGCGGGCGTCGACCACCGGCGGTCCGGTCCTCGTCCGCGCCCCGCAGGCGGCGGACCGGTGTTCCGGGACAACCAGATAGGCGGAGTGGGTGCCATCGGTACCGGCAACTCCGTCTCGGTCTCGGGTCGGCCAGACGATCTCGGTTTCTGGGAGTCGCCTCGATGAGTGACGCGACCCCTGAGGACGAGACCGAGCCGGAGGCCGGCTCACCGGACGAGGCCGATCCGGAGTCCTGGTGGCTGGACCCACGGGTCGGTGAGGAGCTGTACGGCGACCGGTTCTCTGCCGTCTACTCCCGACTGGGCATCTCCGGGGTGGGAGCTGTCGGCGTCGGCAACACGATCAAGATCGTGAACAACCTGGGTCGCCCCTCGGCGAAACCCGTCATCGCGGACCTGATGGGAGTAGCCGACCTGTTGAAGGTGTACGTACCGACCGCCGCGGACGAAGGGCTGAGACGAAAGCTCGACGAGTTGTCGGCGGCAGGTCTCGGGGGCAGGCCGTACACCGGCAGGCGCAGCACCGCGATCGTGGCGCTGGCCCGGCGGCACGGCCCGGACCGGGTCAACGAAATCCTGTTGCCGGACGATGTCGACCCCGCCGAGCTGGGACGGGCCGGCGACAGCATCAAGGAGGATCACGGGTACCTGCTCCAGCTGCCAGGAAACAAGCATGGCCGGGTGATCCGGGTGTTGGCCGGTCTTCTCCGTCGACGCGGCGCGAGCCTGCTGCTGATCCGCGACGACGACAGCCGGGCCGGCGCACGGCCCGGGGCCGAGGTGCCGCATCGCCCACCTGACCCCGTCGACGTGTTCCGTACCCATCTGCGCCATCACCTGTGCGACAGGCTGGGATCGACCGACGAGGACAGCGACCGGGCGCTGGACGGGTACCTGCAGCACGACGGTCTCACCACCGACCTGCACAGCTGTTACGGGCCCCGGGAGGCGGTGTCGATCGCCGAAGCCGTCGGGGCCGTCCACCCGGCCGACGACGACACCGTGGCGCAGGTACTCACCAGGTCCCAGCCGCGCCGCAGGGCCCACGCGGCGGAAGTCCTCGGCACCGACCGCAGCAGTTCCGCCGAGACCGGCACCGGCCGCCGGCCGCGCCGGATCGACCAGCACGAGCGGGCCTTCCGGATCGCGTACGCCGTCTTCGCCCGACAGCCGTTGCACTACGTCTTCGAGGCCGCCGGTCTCCTGCTCGAAGAAATTGACGGGCAGGCCAAGCGGACCGACTGGGGTCGGATGGCGCTGCAGTATCCGGTCGCGGAGCTACTCGGGCCGCTCAAGGTGGACTGGCACGACAGCCGCGACGCCACGAACTCGCCGGGCGGGTCGTCCCGCTCGGCCTGGCTACGCGACGGCGCGATGCGGGGCGCGATCATCGACGAGGCGTGGCATGAGTTCGACAGCACCCGACCTGCCCTGCTCGAATGGCTGAACAAGCTGGTCGCCGCAGGTGACGAGCCGATGCAGCGGGCAGCCGCCGAGGCAGCCGGGCTGCTCGCCCACCACGACTTCGACCGGGTCTGTACCGACCTTGTCGACAAGTGGGCTGCCTCGCCGAAGCCGCGACTGCGCCAGGCGGCGGCCTGGGCGATGGTCGCGGCCGACATGGGCGGCCAGGTGGGGCATCTCGTCCGTCGGCAGATCCGCGACTGGGCCGGTGGCGGGCGCAACTATCAGCGGGACGCCGCCGCCCGGGTCTACGCCAGCGGGTTGCAGCAGCCCGACCTCAGCTGGAGCCTGGCCGACCTGCGCCGCATCGCCCAGGATCCGATGCAACAGCACACGTACACGGTCGCTCAGGGCATCCGCCAGCTGTACACCGCGCACACGGCGGACCGGGTCGTCGCCGAGCTGGTGAACTGGTCGGAGCAGCGGCAGCTGCAACCGCATGCCGCCCACGCCCTGCTTGAACTCGCCGAGCACGTGGACGACGACTCACCTGGTGGCGTACCCGATCTTCTGCTCAGGGCGGCGGCGCAGGAGGTCGACAGCGGCGGCCTGGTGCAGCTCTGGCGGTTGGCCCTGCTTTCCCCGGCGCGATCCCGCTGGGCCTGGGACGCGTTCAGACGCTGGTTGATCAGCGCCGACGCCGACGAGACCGTACGGAAGGTCGTCGCCTCGTTGGTCGCGGACCTCGCCGCCGGGCCGTCCCTGCGCCGCCGGATGGATTTCAGTCTTGACCGGTCCCCGCATTTCAACGGTGGGCTGCCGGAGTGGCTCGACGCCGCGATGAGGAGGTGACGACGTGACGGATTTTCGGACGCAGCGCTCCGGCGGCGGATGGTGGCGTCGGTTCGGATCGTGGCTGGTGAACCTGTGGCAGCGGCTGGTCGCGGCGATCAGCGGCCCCGAGCCTGAACCGTTGCCGCCGCCACCACCGCCGCCCGCGCCACCGGGCCGGCTGACCGAACGTCGGGACGCGCCGGCACCGATCGTCGTGCCCGCCCGGGGGTACGTGTTCACCTTCCGAATCCACGCCTCCTTCGTCTGGTCGTCGAACGGGCTGCCGAGGGAGGTGCTCAGCGGGTCCGCACAGTTCTTCATGCCGTACGCCATCCGGGCGCTGACCCGCCTCGCCGCTGCCCGCGCCCGCAATCTCGCCGCGCACCGGGCCCGGGATCTGGAGGTGGAGCTGCAGCGCGCCGTCGCCCAGTCGGAGCCACTGGTGTATGAGCGCGGTGGGGCGCGGGTGTCCTGCCAGGCGTACGTCTCGGTGGAGCTCGACGACCGGGTCAAACGGGCCGTCGAGCCGTACTGGGATCAGTTGATCAAGCTCGACTACCAGTACGACGTGGACACCAGACGCGCACAGTACGTGGAACGGATGAGCCGGCAGTGGTCGACGGTCCTGGAGAAGCTGATGGACAGCCCGGTTGCCGGCGGCGCGGCCACGCTGGCCAACGAGAACCTGGCCGCCGTCGTGCGGGAGTTCCTCGCCGAGCGCAAGGCCGAGACGGAGCGGCTGGAGAACCTGCTCGCCGAACACGCCCGCAACGGCAACGGCTACGAGCAGGCGAACCTCTTCGACCTGCTGTCCCAGCGGCTCGAGGAGCAGGCAGACAGCTACCGGCAGCGGACTCCGAAGAGGCCCGACCCGGGCCGCAACGGGTCCACCCGCGCCTGAGCCGAGGTCGTCAGTACAACCAGCTGAGCTCAAGCTCGTCGATGGCGTTGCCGACGTGGACCTCGGCCAGGAAGCGGCGCATCAGGCTGCCCGGGTCGGCGGCGTCCTCGATCTGGATCAGCATGCCGCGTCCGTGCGCGACGACGGCGTCGAGCACCAGGCGTTCGAGTTTCTCGGCGTTGACCGGGCCGGGCCGGCAGCCGCACGGCGCGCCGTACGCCCGGCCGCTCAACGTCTGCAGGCAGACCAGCCGGCGGTCGCAGCCGACGCAGGTCAGCAGCCCGTCGAGCGGAAACTCTGACCGACCCACGCGGTCGACGCGGGACAGCCCGGTCGGCGGTACGTGTCCGCCGTTGGTGGTGTGCTCGCTCATGTTCGCAACCTCCGTCACGAGATACCGGATTTCATGAATTCACCCTTGTGGCGGACCACGTTTCCAACCCTGGTACGGCAGACTCAATCGTGGACGCCGGCTCGTCTCCACTGTGATGTGGCGATTTCGGCGACCAGCCCGGCCAGCGGTTCCTTTCTGAAACATTGGCGCGGGTGATAGGTGTGTCGGACGAAAGGAAGGTGAAGCGATGCCGGTCACCGGACCGACTGTGGTGCGCCGTCAGCTGGGGCGACGGCTGCGCCGGCTACGTGAGGAGGCGGCCCGCACCGAGCAGGAGGTGGAGCGGGCCAAGGTCTGTTCCCGTACGACGTTGTGGCGGATCGAGAACGGCAAGTTCCCGGTCAAGATGAACACCGTTCGCGGTCTCTGCTGGTTCTACGGTGCCGACCCGGAGACGACGGACGCGCTGACCCGGCTCGCCGGTGCCAGCGACGAGCACGGCTGGTGGGAGTCGCACGGCGACGCCGTACCGGACTGGTTTCGCCTGTACGTCGGTCTCGAAGCCGCCGCCACCGAGATCGGGGTCTATGACCCGGAGGTGATCCATGGCCTGTTGCAGACGCCCGACTACATGCGTGCGGTGTTCCGTGCCACCTACCCGGACGCGCCGCAGGAGAAGATCGAGGGTCTGGTGTCGCTGCGGCTGGATCGGCAGATCTCCTACTACGACCGCGAGGAGCCGGCCCGCATCATCGCCATTCTCGGTGAGGGCGCGCTCATCCGCGAGGTCGGCGGACCGGCGGTGATGGCCGAGCAGCGCGCCCACCTGGCCGGGCTGGGTAGACGGGTCCGGGTGGAGATCCGCGTCCTGCCCTGGTCCGTCGGCGCCCACCCGGCGTTCTCCGGCCAGTTCATCTTGCTCGACTTCGCCGACCCGGACGACCCGGACGTCGCCTACGTGGAGTCTCATATGGGCGCTCGTTACCTGGAGCGGCCGGAGGAGTTGGCGGAGTACCGTCGAATCTTCCGGCTGATCCGCCAACAGTCGGTCCCGATCGAGGAGCACCTACGATGAAGCCCGACACCCCCTGGTTCACCTCCAGCCGCAGCGCCGGCAACGGTGGAGCATGCGTCGAGGCCCGCCGGCACGCCGGCCGGGCCGAGGTACGCGACAGCAAGGACCGCACCGGCCCCACCCTGACCTTCACCACCCGCCACTGGGGCACCTTCACCACCGCCCTACAGACCGGCACCCTCCCCCACTGACCACTACCGATCGCCCTGTCCCCCGCCCCTTCCCGGGGTGGGGGACCGTCGTCCTCCTGGCACTGGTGACGCGTGAACGTCCTTGATCCCGACCGAACCTGGGACGAAGCAAAGTACTTCGCACTGGGCCAGACACCTGACCGGACCGAGCTGGTCGACGGTCGTCTGTGGATCAGCCCGGCACCGAGCAAGCGCTATGTGGCCAGGTTCGGATTGGTTCACTGGGTCCAGACGGTGCCCCGTGCCTGGTATTCGAGGGCTTCCTCGACCCGGATGGCGACGTCCGCGCCCAGCAGGCGCTTCACCAGGTGCAGCCCCAGGTCCAGGCCGGAGGTGATACCAGCAGCGGTGACCAGGTCGCCGTCGTCGACCACGCGGGCGTTCTTGACGATGCCGCCGCGCGAGGTCAGCTGCTGCTTCGCGACGGTGTGCGTGGTGCAGGGGCGGCCGTCGACCAGGCCGGCCACGGCGAGGAGCACCGCGCCGGTACACAACGACGACATGATGAGCCTCGGCCGGGGAGCCGCCGCCAGCGCGCTGGGCAGCGCCCCGTTTTCGATCTCCGCCCAGATACCAAGCTCGCCGGGCCGGCCGCCGCCGGGCACGATGATCACGTCGGCCGTCTCTGGCTGCCAACTGTGCTTGACCCGTACCTCGGTGCCGAATGCGGCTGTGACCAGGCGTGGCCGCCCGTGCACCATGTAGCTGACGTCGATCTCCCGTTCGGTGTACCAGCCGGCGAGCGAGAACACTTCCTTCGGCGCGATGAAGTCCTGCTCCTCGACACCGTCGAACATCACGATCCGTACCCGCAAAGGTCTATCCTTGCCGTGCGGCGGCGCAGCCTCAGCTGCCGCCTGCCCGCCGATCAGCGTGCCCAGGCCGGCGGCCATGCCACCCGTCAACATCACCCGTCGCTCCACCGTGATCCTCCTACAAAGGTCGTAGGTGGATAGTCGGCGACAGACGGCAGAAAGTTCCCAACCTGCCACGGGTGCCACCGGCCAGTTTCGGGCAGCAGCCGACACCGCTCACAACCCCGGAGGAGTCCACCTGAGCAACCAGATCCCTACCACGACGGTCACCCGGCACAGCCGGATCCTCGGGGTACGGGCGTACCGGCCGGCACGAGTGGTCACCAACCACGAGATCGCGCCACTGAGGCAAGATCGATGTGAGCGTCAGATACCCTACGCGGCGGTTTTAGGGTATCTGGTGCTCACATCGATCTTGCCGGGCAGGCGATCCGGTCGGTCAGGCGGGTTGGTCGAGGCGGGCCAGGTGCTCAGGTGACAGTTTCAGGTCGGCCGCTGCCGCCGAGTCACGGATCGTTTCCGGACGCGACGCCCCGGGGATCGGGACCACCACCGGCGCCTTCGCCAGCTGCCAGGCCAGGCAGACCTGCTGCGGGCTGACCCCGTACTCCTTCGCGACCTCAGCGAACGCGGCGAACCGCGACCCCAGGTCGGCGGCGCTGGCGATGCCGCCGAGCGGGCTCCACGGCAGGAACGCGATGCCCAGCTCGGCGCAGAGCGCCAACTCCGGCTCGCTGGAGCGGAAGGCCGGGGAGAACTGGTTCTGTACGCTGACCAGCCGGCCGCCGAGGATGTCGTTGGCCAGCCGGATCTGCTCCGGGTCGGCGTTGGAGATGCCGGCGAACCGGATCTTCCCGGCGTCGAGCAGGTCCCGGATGGCACCGATCGAGTCCGCGTACGGCACTTTGGGATCGGGCCGGTGGAACTGGTACAGGCCGATCGCCTCGACACCGAGCCGTTCGAGCGACGCCTCGCAGGCACTCTTCAGGTAGTCGGCCGAACCGTTCTGCGTCCACGAGCCGTCGCCGGGTCGCAGGTGACCGCCCTTCGTGGCGATCAGGACGTCGGACGTGTCACCGCCGAAGGTCGCCACGGCGCGGGCGATCAGCGACTCGTTGTGGCCGACGTCGTCGGCGTACAGGTGGTAGGCGTCGGCGGTGTCGATCAGGGTGACACCGGCGTCCAGCGCGGCGTGGATCGTGGCGATCGACCGCTGCTCGTCGGGCCGGCCCTCGATCGACATCGGCATGCCGCCGAGGCCGATCGCGCCGACACCGACGTCACCGATATGGCGGGTCTGCATCAGGAACTCCTCTACGGGCGGTCCGAAGGCGTGCGGCTGTCGTACCGCAACGCACAGGTTCCACCCTCTTACCCAGGAGCTAAGCTGTCCAACAGAAGGATCCGATCCCGGCGATCAGTGTTGGTGATGAATCATGGAGCTGCGTCAGCTCGAGTACTTCGTGGCGGTCGCCGAGGAGCGGCACTTCACTCGGGCGGCCGAGCGGATGCACGTCGCGCAGTCGGGCCTGTCGACCTCGATCCGCTCGCTGGAGCGGGAGCTGGGTGCCAGTCTGTTCGTCCGCAACACCCGCAGCGTCGAGCTGACCAACGAGGGCCGGGCGCTGCTCACCCAGGCCCGGCACGCCCTGGCCAACGTCGCCGCCGCCAAGGACGCGGTGGCTGCGGTGCGTGGGCTGCTGCGCGGCAAGTTGGCCGTCGGGACCCTGCAGTGTCTTGGCGCTGTCGACCTGCCGGCGACGCTGGCCCGCTTTCACAGCGATCATCCTGGCATCGAGATCCGGCTTCGGCAGGGCGGGTCACCGGATCTGATCGAACGGGTCCGTACCGGCGACCTCGACCTGGCGTTCGTCTCCACACCCGCGAGCCCGGTGTCCGGCGTAACGCTGGCCCCGATCCGCGCCGAGCCGATGGTGCTGGCCTGCGGGCCGGACCATCCGCTCCACGATCGCGCCGCCATCGATCTGCGCGACCTGTCGGGCGAGACCTTCGTCGACTTCTCACCGGGCTGGATCACCCGGGACGTGGTCGACCAGGCGATGGCGACCCTCGGCGCCGAACGGCGGGTAGCGTTCGAGGTCAACGACGTGCACTGGCTGCTCGATCTGGTCAGTCACGGGCTGGGCATCGCCGTCGTACCGCGGTTCTTCACCACCAAGCGGACCGCCGCACGCTTCGTGCCGATCGTCGACCCACCGCACTGGCATCTCGCGGTGGCCACCGCGAGCGGGCGGCATCCCAGCACCGCCGCGACCGCACTGCTGTCCCTCGACGATCTCCGCCCCAGACCGGCCTCCGCCCGCACCACGCCACCGCCATCGACAGCCGGGGCCGCAACGGCATGGTGAGACAGGTTACCGACTGGCTGCCTGCCGGGTCTGGGCCCGGCACTCAGGTGAAGCGGCCAAGGTCGAGCCGTGGGATGGTGAACTCGGCGCCCAGGTGGAAGTAGACCGGCCACACCTGGCGCGGCCAGCGGTACTGCCGGACCGACCAGATGCCGAGCCCCACCGAGATCTCCTGCGGCAGTTGCGCGCCGAGCAGGACGATCGCCTCCGGGGCGGCGGCGGCCTGATCCGCCACCCACTGGGCCGCCGCCGCGACGATCGCCGGATAGTCAGCCCACCGGTGCTGCGTCTCACCGGGTTGCGGCAGGTAACGCCACTCCCGCAACGACGTCGACGTGGTCGCCGGCAACCTTAACCCGGCCGCGTCGTGCAGCTCGAGGACGAACGGCTCCCGGTTGTCCGCTGTCGCCGCGTCGTCGTGGGCGGCCCGGTCCGTGACGTCCACCGGCAGGCTCGGCAGCGGCCCGAACCGGTTGTGGTTCGTCCGCAGCACCAGCAGCAGCACCTCCGGCAGCGGGTCCGGCGGGTCCGGCGGGTCCGGCGGGTCCGGCGAGAATGCCTCCGCCGGCGGTTGCCCGGGCGTCGTACCCGGCTGCCCGTTGCGGGTGACCTGGAGCAGCACCGGGTGACGTCGTACGTGCAGCTCGCCGAACAACCCGTCGCCGGGGCGGTCGATCTGCCGTTGGAACGAGTGTCCGTCGTCCTGGGTCGGCCGCGCCCCCAGCGGTCCCTGCCGGCCGAAGCTGTCCCGCTGGCGTACCCGCAACGCCCGTCCCCGGTTGAGCGTTGTCGTCCGCTGCCCGAACGCCACCGCGACCGGCCATGGCGCCCACAAGAACAGCGAACGGTCCAGCGCGGCATCGCGGCCGTCCGGGTCGTAGGCGGCCACCTGGAAGTGCCGGACCAATGTGTCGACGTCGTCGCCCCAGCGGGTCGCGTCCGCACCGTGCGGCCACACCGCCGCCCGGTCGAAGCCACGCAGCGGCGGCACCGGCCGGAACACGGCGAACTGGTCCCGTACGTCGCGCAGGAAGCCGTCCTTGTGCTCCGGGTTCCACCCGGCGGCCGTCTCGTTGACGACGTACGCGACTCCCAGCCGTTCCCGCAGCCGGTTGCGCCACCACCAGAGTCCGGCGCCGGCGGCGACCGTCACCACCGCCAGGACGCCGAAGGTCGTCAGCCAGGCACCCCGGGCCCAGGACCAACCCTCGACGGCCAGGTCCGGCGCGATGCCGCCGGTCGCACTGAACGCCGCCGTCGCGACCGTGAAGAAGATCCCGATGAAGCCGGCCCCCGCCGGGCCGGCCAGCCACCGCCTGAAGCCGGCCAGGTGAACGACGGTACGGCGGACCGGTCGCTCCTGCCCGGGCTGCTGCTGTTCCACGCCAGACACAGCTCACCTCGTCGTTGTCGCCCAGTGCGGTCAGCCGACCGTAACCATTCGACCGGCGTACGCAATCCTCCGGGCGGATCTTCCGTCAGTTCCCCCACGAGAGTTGGGCGACATCTCTGGTCACCAGGTCTGCCCGGAGTGACTCCGGCAGGACCAGGACCTCGCGGTCCCGGTCGCTGAGCAGGTCGGCCTCGCCAGTCCTCCGTCGGTCGCCCGGTGGCGGCGGCGCGCACGGTGTAGGCGAGTCTCGTCGGCCGCCGACTCCATGAGCGGGGAAGCGGTTCAGCGCCGCCCGACAGGCATCGACGAGCAGTACCAGCCGCGCCGGGCGCGGCTGGTGATGGAGGTGTCTGCGGGCTGATGTGGACGTCGGAAATCGATCGGCAATGAACACTCTCTACTGTCCAGACTGGGTGCGCACCCCGCTCGCCTATAGTAGCCACAAGAACACCTTCCGCAATCATTGGCGATGCATTCCAGGCCATGTTCCGCATTGCCGATTTCGTCTGGCATACGCGGAAACATCCGGCCGGAGCGGATCGTGCCGAAAGAAAGGGAATTGATGCGCTGGCCCCTGAAATTCCGACGGCGTCTGGTTTCTGCTGTGGTCCTCGTCCTCCTGCCGACCCTGGTCGGCACCCCCGCCCCGGCGACCGGCCGAGGACTGTCGCCGCCCGCGCCACCGGCGTTCGACCATGAATTGCTCGCCAAGGCCACCCCTGACGAGTGCTTCGTCGGCATCGGGCTGCCCTACCCTGCCGGCCCGCCGTGCGCGCAGGGGCAGGCCAAAGTCAACCAGGCGTACGTGTGGTCGCTCGCGAAGGCGGACAACCGCCTCTGGTTCGGCACCGGGGCGAATGTCAACTGCATCGTGACCGGCGCGACCCTCTCGCTCCCGACGCCGAGGATGACCGACGACTACGTCTGCGAGTTCGCGGAGAGCCAGGTCGTGAAGCAGAACCCGACCATGCCGGTCAGCGTCGGTGACCACCGGCAGCCCCGGGCATTCGTCTACGACCTGTCCGCCGGGGCGCTGACGGAGAAGACCTCGGACATCACCAGCGCGTCCCCGGACGATCTCTCCAGGCTGCGCCGGACGTTGGGGCTGCGGGCCGGTGGCACGCACCAGGGTGTGGTCCTGCTGGCCGGGCCTGCCCTCGGCGCGACGGTCAACATGTTCGCGTTCGACACCGCGACCGGCGAGTACCTCGGGTCGGCGAACTTCACCAAATACGGCAACATCCGTCACTTCCTGGTCGCCGACGACGCGCTGTACGCCGGAGTCGGGGTCGGCCCCAACGGCCGCGACGGCGGATACATCCTGCGCTGGGCCGGTGACCGCGACGACCCGTTCAACTTCGTCGAGGTCGGCCAACTGCCGGCACAGGTCGCCGACCTCGAGTCGCACGACGGCCGGGTGTTCGTCAGCACCTGGTCGGCGGCCGGCGGATCGTCCTCCGCAGCGGCGGCGACCCGACCGGACCCCGACGCGGTGCCCGTACACGTCGGCGTCGTCCCCACCGACCAGGCCGATCCCGGGATCGCCGGAGTGTGGATGAGTCCACGGCTGCGCGACGGCGAGCCGGGCCTGACGGCCGAGGACTCCGGGCAGTGGACGCAGGTGTGGAGCGCGGCGTCCTACGAACCAGACCCGATCATCGCCGGCTCGTACGGCCTCGGCGCGCTGGCCTCGTACGGCGGCTACCTCTACTGGGGCACGATGCACGTGCCGATGAAGTCGACGGCCATGGTCGCCGAGGCGTATCCGCCGATGAACGAGACCGCGGCCCGGACGACGCTGGAACGGTCACAGCGGGCGGTGAGCATCTTCCGCGGCAGGCGGTTCGGCACCGCCCTGGAGAACACCGAACTGCTCTACGGCCAAGCGGTCCTGCCGGCGTACAACCCCACGGCGGACTACGGCGTCGGCGCCTGGCAGTGGGCACTCACCGGCTACCGCCCGAAGTACGGCCGGATGGGGTTCGGCAACATCTACAACAACTACACCTGGACGATGGCCGTCTCGGACGGGAAGTTGTTCGTCGGCACGATGGACTGGAGCTACCTCGCCAAGGACCTGCTGCCACAGGCCGCGTTGGAGATGGGCTTCCGCGGCGCGGCCACCAGGCTGAGCGACGGACTGAACCCGATCACGATCGACCCGGAGCTCTACGGCGGCGACCTGTGGATGTTCGACTCGACGCGGAGGCGGGCGACGGCGGTGAACGCCCAAGGGCTGGGCAACAACCTCAACTACGGCTATCGCACCATGGTCGCCGACGGCTCGACGCTCTATCTCGGCATGGCGAATCCGATGAACCTGCGGACCGACCCGACCGACGACGTACCCGAAGGCGGCTGGGAGCTGATCAGGCTCACTCCGGCCGGAGGCTGACGAGTCTCGCCGGGTGGCGGGCGCGTGGACCGTCGACGGTCCACGCGCCCGCCACCACCCACCCGCCCCCGCCCGGTCGCCGGGGTGCGGTTGTCAGAGCGGCCACAGGATCGTCGGTAGGCCGGTGCCGGTCACCACGAACCCGATGGCGACCGACTGGCCCGGCGCGAGTGCGCCGTTCCAGCTCGTGTTGATCAGGGTGTAGTGCGGCGTGGTCGTCGCGACCTGGGTGCTCCACGCGCTGGAGAGGGATGATCCGGGCGGCAGCGTGAAGGCCACCTCCCAGCCGGTGATCGGCACGGTGAAGTCGTTGGTGACGACCACCTCACCCACATAGCCGCTCGGCCAGGCGCTGGTCTGGGTGAACGTTGCCGCCGTCGCCTGCGCCGGTGAGGTGACGGCCAGGGTCGCCGCCACGCCCACCGCCAGAGCCACGAGCACGCCGATGAACTTCCGCACGGGGATCACCACCATCCACTTGATTTCCCGAGATGACCCGACCCTACGACACCAGATCGGCGATCGTAGATGTCATTTTGTTCGCCATAATCGAATGTGCAAATGCCGTGTCGAATCAGTCCGGCAAGCATTCGGCATATCAACCACAGTACTCCGACTGATCGCTCATACCCGACATGCAACGGCAGCCAAGGTACGCGAACCATGGAACGTCCGCGTACTGGTTCTTCTGGGCGAACTAGCCGGCGACCCACCGGCTGAATCAAAAGGTCGACCTGCGCGAAACGCCCGGAGCCCGGCGGTGTGCCGCAGCTCCGGGCGGTGTTCTCCGGCGCTCAACTACAGGTTCAGCGTCCAGCTGTCCAGGTAGCCGGTGTCCAGGCTGGCCGAGTCCTGCACCCGCAGCTTCCAGGTGCCGTCGGCGACCTCACTGGACAGGTCCCGGGTGTAGGTCTGGAAGATGTTGTCGGCGCTGCTGCCGGTCCGGTTGTGCAGCACGTACGCGCTGCCGTCCGGGGCGATCAGCGAGACGGTCAGGTCGCCGATCCAGGTGTGGTAGATGTTCACCTCGATGGTGCTGGTCGCGCGGGCGTTGCCCACACAGCCGTTGATGGTGACCGAGCTCTCGAAGGTGCTGTTGTCACTGATCGGGAAGTCGGTGCTGTTGGTCTGCGAACAGCCGGGCGGGCCGTTGACGGTGAGCGTGAACGGTGCCGAATGGGCGGTCTCTGGTCCGGTGCCGGCGACGGTCAGCGGATAGACGCCGGGCACCACCGTGGTGGCGGTGCTCAGGGTCAGGGTGGCCGAGCCGCCGGAGGTGACCGACGCCGGGCTGAACGACGCGGTGGCACCGGCCGGCAGACCGCTGACGCCGAGGGTGACGGTGTGCGGGGCACCGACGGTGGTCGTGGTGCTGACCGTCGCGGTCACCGAGGAACCCGGGTCGAGAGCGCCGGCGGTCGGGGCGACCGCGAGGGTGAAGTCCTGGGTGGGCGGCACGATGTTGCCGACGTAGAGCAACTCGTTGGGCGACCCGGTGCCCGGGCTGGTGACGACGCCGCTGGTGGCGTCGGCGACCATCAGGTCGCGGATCTGCTGCGGGGTGTAGCCGGGGTTGGCGGCCAACGCGAGGGCGGCACCGCCGGCGACGTGCGGGGCCGCCATCGAGGTGCCGCTGATGGTGTTCGTGGCGTTGTCGCCGGTGTGCCAGGCGGCGGTGATGCTGCTGCCCGGGGCGAAGATGTCCAGGCAGGTGCCGTAGTTGGAGTAGCTGGCCCGCGCGTCGATGCTGGTGGTGGCGCCGACGGTGATCGCCGCGAGGGTACTGGCCGGCGAGTAGTTGCAGGCGTTGGCGTTGCTGTTGCCGGCCGCCAGGGAGTAGACCACGCCGTCGGCGATGGAACGGTCCACCGCATCGTTGACCGCTTGGTCGCGGACGCCACCGAGGCTCATGTTGGCCACCGCCGGCTCGCCCGGCTCGTGGTCGGCGGTGACCCAGTCGATGCCGGCAATGACCCCGGCGTAGGTGCCGCTGCCGCTGTTGTTCAGCACCCGGACTCCGACCAGAGTGACGTCCTTGGCCACGCCGTACGCGGTGCCGCCGACGGTCGCCGCGACGTGGGTGCCGTGGCCGTTGCCGTCGTCGGCGCTGCCGCCGTCGATGGCGTCGAAGCCGGTGACCGCGCGTCCGCCGAAGTCGGTGTGGGAGAAGCGGATACCGGTGTCGATGATGTACGCGGTGACGCCGGATCCGGTGTTCGGATAGGTGTAGCTGTTGTTCAGCGGCAGCGCCTGCTGGTCGATGCGGTCCAGGCCCCAGGAGGGGGTGGGGCTCTGGGTTCCGGCGAGGGAGACGGTGCGGTTCTGCTGGACGTACTTCACCGACGGGCTGGCTGCGAGCCGCTTGGCTGCCCGCTCGCTCAGCCGGGCCTCGAAGCCGCGTAGCGCGTCGGTGTAGGTGCGCACCACCGCGCCGTCGTGGCGGGCGGTGAGGGTCCGGGCCGCAAGTTTGACCCCGCGGCGGGTCACCTGCTCGTCCTTGAAGACCACGATGTAGGAGTCGGTGACGGTGGTGGCGGCACCGGCGTAGAGGACCTGACCCTCGGCCGGCGCGGCGTTGGCCGGCGCGGCGAGGGCCACCGTCACGGCGGCCACCGCGGTGGCGGTGAGTGCGAGGCGCCAGTGGCGCCGGGATGGCCGGGAGAGAATCATCTCCCGCCTCCTTTCGATTCTCGACGAGCCTGTTTTTGACAGGCCAGCCGATGACCGTGGACCTGACTGACACAGATATTAAACGCTAAACAGATCGATGTAGAGGTATGTGATTTTCTCTCACGTTCGCGTACGCTGGTTCTTTTTGCCCACCCAATTTCGCCCCGTCGAATCACACACCATACCCGCCAGAAAAGGCAGATGAATGTCAAGATTCCGCAATGACAGTCAGGCAACTGACGGTCAAGAAACTGTCAGAACTCACCAGGCGCGGATGCTCGCCCACCTTCGAACCACGGCCAGGCCAGGTTCAGCCCGGAACCGGCGGTGGATCAGCCCACCGACGGGTATACGCCTGCGGCGTGCAGCACAGCGCGATTGTTCTCCCGCAACTGGGCGAATGCCTCGACTTCGTCGACGAACCTGTCGAGCTCGACCGTGGTGAGCGTGCCGGAGACCACCGCAGAAAGGGCCACGTCGGCCCGGTAGACGTACGACGCGTTGCCCTGCAAGGTGGCCTGCCAGGCCGACGCCTCCCCGGCCAGCCAGGCCGACGCCACCCCGCCCGGGTTTCGCACAGTGATCCGTTGCTCCGCATCGGCCCTGCCCAGCCGGGAATAGACCGCGCGGGCGGCGACGACCCCGGACCCGCACGACGGGGTCAGCCCGGCACCCCGCTCGTACGTCTGCACGTAGATCTCGCCGCCGTCGATCTCGCCGCCGTCGGTCTCGTCGCCGTCGAGCGCAAGGATGAACGACAGGTTCGCCCCACGCGGCACGACCCCGGTCGCGGCGGCGATCCGTTGCCCGGTGGCGACCAGCTCCGCCTCGTCGAACTTCTCCACCACCGCGACCAGATGGTCGTTCGGCACCGCGAGCGCGGTCAACCCCAGCCTCGGATGCAACGCCGGCAACGGCTTGTCGACGTGCGGCTGCCCCACGCCGACCACCGGCTCAGCCGGGTCGAAATCCACCCTCGGCATCTCGACGGCGGTCTGCCGTACTCCCTCGGGCGTCGCCGGCGCGCGCAGCACCACGAAGTCGGCACCGCCGGCCCGGATCACCGCCCGATCGGCATCGCGGGTGTCCAGCACCAACCGACCGACACACCGCATTCCGTTTCCGCACAGCCTGGCGAACGAACCGTCCGGATTGAAGAACGCCGCCTGCGGCACGCTCGGGCCGAGATCGACGAAGTAGACGCCGTCACCGCCGCCGAGCGGACCGGACCGGTCACACAACTGGCGCACCAACCGCGGCACATCCGCGTCAGCGGCGTAGTCCCCCGGCCGGCCCTCGATCACCAGGATGTCGTTCTGCGAGCCGTGCGCCTTGAGGATCGGCAGGCTGGACCTCATCTGAATCTGTGCTCCCACGCTCGCGACTCGCCGGTGTCGACCGGCCGGCGACCAGTCTACGGCGGCAGCCAGCCCGCCCTGATCTGTCCGCCTCTGGTGAACTTCGTACCCATGTCGCCCGTGAGTTCTGGTGAGACGTCGACGCGGACCGCCCGTCGGCGCGCCGACGGAAGGACAGGACACATGGCGGACCGCAGACGTACCACGATCGGCGCGACGGTATCGGCGGCGGCCGTGGTGGGCGCGCTCGCACTGGCCACCGGCCTGGCCGCCGCCGGTCAGGCCGGCCCCGACGCGGCCGGGACGGACGCCCCGGATTCCGTGCCACCACCGCCGGCGACGCCACTGGTCGACACGGTACGGCTACCCGACGGCTTCCAGCCCGAGGGCATCGCGATCGACCCCGGCGACAAGACGGCGTTCTTCGGGTCGCTGGCCGACGGGTCGATCTTCCGTGCCGACCTGGTCACCGGAGCCGGCGAGGTGATCGGCACCGCGCCCGGCACCCCGTCGGTCGGGATGGCGCTCGACGGACAGGGTCGAATCTTCGTCGCCGGTGGCCGCGCCGGCGATGCCCGGGTGGTCGACCCCGACACCGGCGACGTGCTCGCCAGCTACGACCTCGCCGCCGAACCGGAGAGCTTCGTCAACGACGTCACCGTCACCGACACGGGTGCCTTCTTCACCGACTCGACGAACCCGGTCGTCTACCACCTGCCGTTCGACGCGGCGGGCGAACTGCCCGCCCCGGCGCAGGTCCGGCGGATCCCGCTGACCGGCGACATCGTCTACGGCGACGGCATCAACGCCAACGGCATCACCGCCAGCCCCAGCGGCACGAACCTCATCATCGTGCAGTCCAACACCGGGCTGCTGTTCACCGTGGACCCGACGACCGGGGTCACCGACCGCACCGGCATCGTCGACGTCAACGGCGACGGACTGCTGATCGGCGGCGACGGACTGCTGGTGCTCGGGCAGCGCCTGCTCGTCGTGCAGAACCGGGCGAACACCGTCGTGGAGCTGCAGATCAACGCCGCCGGCAGCCAGGGCGACATCGTCGGCCGGATCACCGACCAACGGTTCGACGTGCCGACCACGATCGCCGACGCCGGCGACCTGCTCTACCTACCGAATGCTCGGTTCGGCATCGAGGTCACCCCGGACACCGAGTACGAGGCTGTCGCGATCGACCGCCCGTGACGCCAGCGATGTCGGTACGGGTGGGTAGCGTGCGCCACCGTGAACGCTGTCACGACATACCGGTACCTGCGCCCGTCAGCGCTGGCCGACCGGGACCTGACCCTGCAGACCAGCGGCGGGCCGGCTGCCAACCCGAGATTCTTCACCGGTTTCCTGACCAGACCGGTGGCGGCCGCCGCCGGGTTGCTGGCCGTCGCCGAGGTGGCCCGGACCCGGTACTTCCGGCCAGCCTCGACCCGGTGGTCACCGGGAGCCGCGACCGGCTTCGGTTCGAGTCGTTCTCCGGATGCTGCGGGGTGTACGCCCGACTTGACGTGCACCCGGCCGGGCTGGACGGCGAGTTCGTCGCGTACGGCACCACCAACGTGGACGTCAATCCACCGTTGCGCGACGCGCTGGCCCGGGTCGGCGGGCTGGATCCGCTGCACCTGTCGGTCGGCCCCGACGACCTGACAGTGTCGACGATGGACACCTCAGTCGTCGAGCGGAAGGTGCCGCTGCCGCGCCGCTGGCTACGCGGATTCGCCGAGGTTCAGGTGATCGCGGCGGCGATGGACCTACGGGCGGAGATTCCGGGCGCCGTGGCGGCGACGTTCCTGCGGCGGTTGCCCCCCGCCGGGGACCGGTCGGTGTTGTGGGCGTTGCCGGCCGGCCGGTCACTGCGGCTGACCTCCCGGGCCGTGCCGGGTGCCGTCTGCCTGGCCGGCGCCGGTCGGCTGGCCGCCCTGTGTGGTGGGCTGCTGCGGCACGCCACCGCGTTGCGGGTGTACGGGCCGGCGGTAGCGGCCGGCGCGGCACCGGTGGCCAGCGTCTGGCTGCTGGACCTGGGCGGGACGAGCCTGTCGCTGACCCTGTCTCCGGAGCCGGCCCGTGGCTTCTCCGGCGAGGGCGGTGTGCTGGCCGCGCTGGCCAGCGATCACACGGCCGACGACGCCGACCTGGTCAGCGCCCTGCTGAGCTGGGATCCGACGATCAACGTCGACGCGCTGGTCGGCGCGGCCGGTATCCCCGCCCAGCGGGTACGCGCGGCGCTGGCGCTGCTGGGCACCGCCGGACGGGTCGGCTACGACGTCGCCCAGGCCGGCTACTTTCACCGGGTGCTGCCCCACGACCCCGGCCGCGCCGAGCGGGACAACCCTCGGCTGGCCGGTGCCCGCGCGCTGGTCGAGACCGGCGCGGTGACCCCCGACGACGCCGGCGCGACGGTACGCCACCGCGACGAGGTGTACCGGGTGCGGCGGCTGCCGGACGGCTCCCACGCCTGCACCTGCACGTGGTGGGCGCGGCACCGGGGCGGCCGGGGCCCCTGCAAGCATGTCCTCGCGGCCACGATGGTCGCCGCGCCCATGGAGGCGACGGCGTGACCGACCCACTCGACTTCCTCCGCACCGGCGACGTCGCCGCCGCCACCGCCACCGTCGACGGCCTCGACGACACACAGCGCCGCCGGCTCGGCGTTGACCTGGTGGCCCATGTTCGTCGCCGCCGCGACGAGTGGTGGAGCAGCTGGCATGCCACCGCCCTGGCCGTCGCGGCGGTCGGTTGCCTGCCGACCGCCGCCCAGGCCGCCGAGGTGCTGGGCCGGCGCAACGTTTCGCTGCGGCAGGTGCCCGCGACCCCGGTGGTCGAGGTGGCCCGGCGACGCGGGGTCACCTGGCTGGCGGACCTGGCATACCGGCTCGCCGCGCGGGTCGACCGGTCCTCGCCCGGTGCCAGCTGGCGGTTCGTCGCCGACCTGCTCCGTGCCGAGCAGGCACCGCCACCGACCGAGGAGCAGTTCGTCCTCGGCTGGGCGGCGATCGTCGGTCGGCCCACCGAGGACGAACGGCGGGATACGCTGGTCGACCGGCTGCGTCAGGACCCCTGGCTGGACTCGCTGGCACCTCGGCTGTTCGAGGTGGACGGACTCGGCGACGAGTGGACCTGGGCCCTGCTGCTGCCCGACGACGAGATCCGGCCGGACGGCAGGAACCGCACGCTGAAGCTGCCGGCGGCGCTGGCGCAGTTGGCAGCCGATGGCCGGCTCGACCGGTCGATGCTGCTCGACGGCACGCTCAGCCGGCTGCTACGTGGTGAGCGGCCGGCCGCGCTGCGGGTCTTCGTCGCCCTGCACGACGAGCTCGCGCCGACGGTGTCGCAGATCAGCGACCGGCTCGCGACGTACCTCCGGTTGCTGGCCGACGGCGCGTCGACGACAGCGGCGCTGGCCCAGCGGATGCTGCGTCGGCTACCCGAGGTCGACCTCGAAGCACTGCTCGACACGTCATCGGCCGTTCTGCTCCGACCGGAGAAGACCCTGGTACGCGCACAGCTGAGCTGGCTGGACCAGCTCGCCCGCCGCGACGGCGCGCAGGCGGCGCGGGTCGCCGAGGTGCTGGCGGTCGCCGCCGAGCACCCGGCTGTCGACATCGCCGACCGGGCGCGGGCGCTCGCCGCCCGGCACGGACACCAGGTGACCGGCCCGGCCGAGACCCAGTTCGTCGGTGACACGCTGCCGTCGGCGGCGACACCGGCGGCGGTGCCACCGCCGATCACGCACCCGGACGAGCTCGCCGAAGAGGTCGCCGCGTTGTTCGGCGATGCGACGGCCGACCCGCTGGCGCTGGAGCGGATCCTGGCCGGTGTGCTCCGATTGGCCACCGCCGACCGGGCCGCCCTGGTGGCCGCGCTGACCCCGGTGCTCGACCGGGCAGGTGCGATGACCTGGTCGTCGCTGCCCGAAGCCAGGTTCGGCGGTCTCGCCGGGGTGCTGCGGGTCGTCGCCGACAGCAACGATCCGGTCCCGGCGCGGGGCTGGGCGGCGCTGGTGGCGGCGTGGGGTCGGGAGCAGACGTCCGGGCAGCGGCCGGCCGACCTGCAGCAGGCGATGCTCCGCCGGCTGCTGCGTACCCGGGTGGCGGAGATCGGCCAGGTCGTCGACGGCCGCGCCGCCTCGCCGACCGGCGTCCCGGCGCTGCTCGCCGCGCCGACCCTCGTCACCGGCGCGATCGAGCCGGCGGCACTGTTCGACCGGCTGGCCCGGCTTGGTGAGCGGCCACCGGGGCCGGCGGACTTCACCCAAGCGCTGCTGCGGCTGCCGGCGGTCGTCGACGAGCCGTTGGCGGCGAAGGCCTCCGCACTGGGTACCCAGTCCGGGCAGACGCTGGCCGCCTGGTTGCGCGCGGGCGGGCTGCCCCGGCCGCACTATCGGCTGGTGACGGTCAACCGGCGGGAGCGCCATGGCAGCTACGACTTCCGCTACGACCGGTTGCCGGCGCGGCGGCGGCTCGTCGAGGTGGCAGCGCCACCCGGGGCTCTCGACCGACACGGACTGCTCGACGTGAGAGCCCGACCGGTCGACGCCAGGTCGGTCGACGACGAGACCTACTGGCCGACGCAGCTACCCGGCTACCGGGGGCTGGTCGCCGCGTACGCCCTGCCGTTGGTCGCCGGTTGCGCGGACCTCGACGAGCCGGGCGGCGCGATACTCCTGCCGCTGCTCGCCGAACGCACCGGCGAGTCCGGGCCGGCGCTCGACCTCGCGGTGGCGTACGGGCTGGCCGCCCGGCACGAGCCCGACCGGGTTGCGGCCGTCGACGCGGTGCTGGCGCTGGCTGCGGACGGCGGGCTCGACGCCGCAGCGGTGGGGACCCATCTAGGGTCGCTCGCCGCCGACGGAATGATCGTGCTGACCCGGGTCGCCGCTGCGCTGCGGGACGCGACGGCGGCCGGGGCGCCGCTGACGGTCTGGCGGATTCTGGCCGCCGCGCTGCCGCCGCTGCTGACCTGCCGACCGACGCCGCGGGGGCTGCCGGACCTGCTGGCCCTGGCCGCGCGGAACGCCGTTGTGACGGGAGTTCGCATCGAGGTGCCAGGGCTCGCCGACGTCGCCGCCCGGGGCGGATCGAGTCGACTGGTCACCGAGGCCCGCCGGCTTGTCGCCGCCCTCAATTCCAGTTCCGGCGGCTCGGCCGGGTGAAACGGTACTGCTGGGCACCGTCGAGGCGCCCAGCAGCATGTCCGTCGTCGTGGTCTGTCAGGGTCCGCCAGGTCACAGCTGCCAGCTCGGTGCCGTCCCGACCGTCGACGGCCTTCTCGGCCCGCTGCTACCCGTGCCGACCTGGGTGTTGTGGGCGCTCGGCGCGCTGCCGGGGCTGGTGCTGGCCGGTGCGACCGCCATGGCGCGACGGCGGACCGGACAGCGGGTCAGTCCTCGGCGCGCCAGCGGTAGTACTCCTTGGCCAACGCGTCCACCGGTCCGCGCCAGGTGTCCTGGTTGTACGGGCCGATGTACGGACTCAGCTCCGCCATGATCTTGCCGAACTTCGGCTTGTCATGGATCCGCGCGTCGTCTTGCGTGTGCGCCACCGAACGTTCCAGCAGGTGCACGTAGACGTCGTCGATGGAGTAGAGCCACCGGGCGGTCACGCTCATCTCCACCGGCAGCGTGCCCGCGTCGGACTCGGTGAAGATCTGCGCGACGTTGTCCTGCGCGCCGGGCTTGATCCGCCCGACGATGACGGTGAGATGCCGTTGGTCGGAGTCCGCCTGGGCATCGGCCGATCCGGCCGGTGCCTCCCATCGGTAGAACTCCTTGGCGACCGAGTGCGACGGGTTCTGCCACCCCCTCGGGTACGGGGTGACGTACGGGCCGATCGCCTCGGCGATCTCCTTGAACGCGGGTAGTCCCCGGTTCTGCCCGGACACCGCCGGGTCCTCGTTCCGTTCGACGATGTGGATGTACAGGTCGTGGTGGGACATCAGGATCCGGCCGATCACGCCGAAGTCCTGCGGCCGGGTGGCCTTGTCGTAGTGGCCGAAGACCTTGGCGATCTTGTCTTCGCTGCCGGGCACCATGCGGCAGACGATCACGTTTCGGAAGACCATGACTTCTCCTCGCAGATCGATCGGGCGGGCTGTCACCCGGTGGTCGTGGTGGTGGTGAAGCTGACCGGTAGTTCCAGCAGGCCGCGGAACGGCGACGCCGGAGGCAGCCGGTGCAGTTGGTCGACCGGTACGGCCAGCCGCAGATCCGGCAGCCGGCGCAGCAGCGCCCCGATGCCGATCCGCGTCTCCATCCGGGCCAGCGACACACCCAGGCAGTAGTGCACGCCGTGGCCGAAGCCGAGGTGCGGACCGCGTTCGCTGGTCACGTCGAGCCGGTCGGGGTCGGTGAAATGGTCCGGGTCGCGGTCGGCCGAGTTGAGCACCACGCCGACCGCCGCACCGCGCGGGATGCGGACGCCGTCGTAGTCCAGATCCTCGGTGGCGACCCGGGGGCTGGCGATCGGCAGCGGGCCGTCGAAGCGCAGCAGCTCCTCGATCGCCGCCGGCAGCAGCTCGGGTCGGGCCCGTAGCAGGTCGAGCTGGTCGGGGTTGGTCAGCAACGCCAGCATGGCGTTGCCGATGAAGTCGGCGGTGGTCTGGTGCCCGGCGAACAGCAACAGGAATGCGGTGGACACCAGCTCCCGCTCGGACAGTTTCCCGTCCTGGTCGCAGGCGTCGATCAGGGCACTGATCATGTCGTCGGCGGGGGTGGTGCGTTTGTTCCGGACCAGTCCGGTCAGGTAGTCGTGCAGCAGCAGCTGCACCTGCTGCACCGCCGCCCGTTCCTGCTCCGGTGGCCGGCTGGCCGACCCGGAGGTACGGATCACCTGGGTCCAACCGAGCACCTGCTCGTGGTCGGCCTTCGGCACCCCGAGCAGCTCGCAGATCACCACCATCGGCAGCGGGATCGCGAAGTCGTGCATCAGGTCCGCCGCGCCGCGCGGCGCGAACGTGTCGATCAGGTCGTCGACGAGTCGCGTCACCCGAGGGCGCAGCGCCTCGATCCGCCGGGGGGCGAACGCCTGCGACACCAGCCGGCGCAACCGGCTGTGCTCCGGCGGGTCGGAGTTGAGCATGTTCTGGTTCAGGCCCTCTGAGTTCGGGCCGAAGAACCGCAGGTAGTGCCCTTCGGGACCGTAGAGGTCCTTGGTGAGCCGGGGATCGGTCAGCGCCGCGCGGGCATCGTCGTACCGGGTGATCAGGTAGGACTCGAAGCGGGGCGAGGCAACCAGGCGGACCGGGGTCTCGTCGCGCATCCGGGCGTACGTGGGGTACGGGTCGACGGCGTACTCGTCGGTGTAGAACTCCCCCGCCGGTACGGGTTGTTGCGCGTCGGCGGTCATCGCGTCTCCTCAGGTTCGCTCGGCACGCTGTGCAGCACCTGGTACGTGTGCCGCTGCGCGGACTCCCGCAGGTCCCGGATCGCCCGCAGCAACTCGGCCCGCTGTTCGCTGCGGCCGAAGGCGTCCAGTCGCCGTCGGTCGGCCCAGTCGGTGATGATCAGGTAGCTGCGCGGGTCGTCGGCGTCACGGATGAGGTCCTGACGCAGACAGCCGTCCAGGACGCGGATCTGGTCGGCGATGGTCAGCCAGGCCGCTTCGAAACGCCGTTCGCAACCTTCCCTGGTGCGCATCGCCAGCACCGCGCGGACGGTGCCGGTGCTGGTCGCCTCGTCGGCCGCCGCCGGTGTCGCGTTCACTGTGGGCCGCCGTCGAAGATCAGGTGCAGGTGGCGGCGCAGCGCCTCGGCGTCGATCGGACAGCTGCGGAACCCGACGTG
Source organism: Micromonospora sp. LOL_023 (assembly GCF_048060115.1). Taxonomy (NCBI): domain Bacteria; kingdom Bacillati; phylum Actinomycetota; class Actinomycetes; order Micromonosporales; family Micromonosporaceae; genus Micromonospora; species Micromonospora sp. LOL_023. The sequence continues at coordinate 22,844 of NZ_JBHMIM010000039.1, read as the reverse complement.
TCCGTCCGGGCGGATCAGGTACGCGGCAGCGCCGGTCACGCCGTACCCGGCCCGGAAGGCACCGTCGGTGTCGCGTACCGCCGGGGGGTTCGGCGCCGACGGTGCCGGCGCGTCCGGGCCGAGCAGCAGGTAGACCTCGACCTCGCCGTACGTCTGTTGTCGCACGTCGGCGCTGAGCTTCTCGACGGTGGCCATGGTCGCCTCGTCGGCCCCGGCGTCGGCGTACAGCAGCAGGGTGTGCCGGGTGCCGCGGGTCAGGTCGCGCAACCGCAGCGGGTGGCCGACGCCGGGGCGGCGCAGTCCGCACACGTCCGGGGCGCGTTCGCCGGGTACCGGTCCGGCGTCCATCGGGTAGCCGGTGCCGGACGACTCGCCGACCAGCGGGCTGTCGGCGTAGCTGACCAGCATCGACATCTCCTGCAGGAACTGGCGGTCGAGGTCCGCGCGGTCCAGTTCGTCGGTGAACGCCAACCGCACCGCCCGCCCGACGACCTCCTCGCCCTGCGGCCGCCGTTCGATCTGGTAGCTGTCCAGCAGGCCCGGGGCGGCGACGCCCCGGACCGCCAGCGCCAGCTTCCAGGCCAGGTTCCAGGCGTCCTGGATGCCGGTGTTCATGCCCTGCCCGCCAGCGGGGGGATGCAGGTGCGCGGCGTCGCCGGCGACGAAGACCCGTCCGTCGCGGTAGCGGTCGACGATGCCGTGACTGATCCGGAAGATCGACGACCAGCGCAGGTTCGACGCCCGGGTGCCGGGCGGGGCCAGCTGGTCCAGCACGGCCTGCACGTCGGCCAGGGTGGGTTCGTCGAGCTCGGCGCTGAAGCCGGGCGGCGCCTCCTCACCTCGGGTGGCGGCGAAGTAGCGCGCTGGCGCCATGGTCGCGATCCGGTAGCGCGCTTCACCCCGCAGCGGTACGCACACCAGCATGTTGTCCAGCTGTCCGTCGGTCTCGTGGATGAACCGCAGCAGGTGTCCGGCCGGCATCTCCCAGTCGACGTCGACGTCGCCGAGCATGAACAGCTGCGGGAATCGGCCCAGCCCGCCGGTGAAGGTCAGCCCGAGCAGTTGACGCACTGTGCTGTGTGCGCCGTCGGCGCCGACCAGGTACTTGGCGCGTACCGACTCGGTGCCGCCGTCGGCCAGGGCCAGGGTGGCGGTGACGCCGTCGTCGTCGCCGGTGAAGCCGACGAGTTCGGTGCCGCGCTGCGGCCGTACGCCGAGCGTGGCGAGCCGGTCGGTCAGGATGCGTTCGGTTTCGTACTGCGGCAGGCCCAGGTGTCCGTACGGCAGGTCCGGCAGCTCCCAGCTGCCCCGGTGCACCCGGTGGCCGTTGACGAAGACCGCCTGGCCGGTCAGCCAGCTGCCGGCGTTCATCGCTTCCCGTACGACGCCCTGGTCCTCCCAGATCTCCATGGTGCGGCAGTGCACCCCGATGGCCTTGTCGGCCTGGCCCGGCGGGGTGGTCAGCTTGTCGACGACGCGGCAGTCGACGCCGCGGCGGGCCAGTTCGATCGCGACGGTCAGCCCGGTGGGTCCGGCCCCGACGATCAGCACGTCGGTGCCGCGGTGCCGGTCGGTCACGACCGGGTCGCCGGCCGAATCGGCCGAGGCGTCGACCGGGTCGGCCACGGCGAGGTCGATCGGATCGGCGGGATGGAACAGCCGGGGTCGGATGCCGACGAGAAAGTCGGCGATCGGGCCGGCCTCGGCCCGCTCATGGTCGGGGTCGCTGATCCAGCGGCGGAACTGCTCCTGGCTGCTCCATTCGGCGAAGATGTGGTGCACCGGCGAGCCGGGCTCGCGCAGCAGCTCCTCGCTCAGGTAGCCGGGCACCGCCGACATGGCGGCGACCACCTGGGCGTGGCCACGCTGGAACTCGTCGACCCGGTCGGCCGGGACGGTGATCGCCACGTCCACGTAGAGCCGGGCATCGGTGCCGGTCCGTCCGCGCATCAGCCGGTAGTCGCCGGTGCCCGGCGGCTCGCAGGCAACCCGCACCGCGTCGGCGAGCTGCGCGGCGACCGGCCCTGCGGTGTAGGCGCGCAGCGCCGCGTCGTCGGCCCACTCGGTGACCACGACGAAGACGCCGGGGTCGTCGGCGTCGACCAGCAGTTGGCGCAGCCGGTTGCCCCGGGTCGCGCCGATGGCGTCGGCGACGGCGAGCCACGCGGATTGCACCACGGATTCGAATCCGCGACGGGCGCGGATCCGGAGCATCGTCCTGATCATGAGGTCCCCCTGACGGCGTGCGCGGCACGGTCGACTGGTCCGCCGGGCCGCTGACCGGCAGCCGGTGGATCTGACCTTTGCCGACGCGGCGTCACCTGGGCGTCAACGGCCGACTGGCCGGCATGTCCGGCCGGTGACGCGGCAGCGATGCGCCGCGGGCGACGATGTGCACCGAGATCTCGGCGTACACGATCGGGTTGATGTCGCGGTGCGCGGGTCAGCCGCGTGGTGCGCCCGCTCGCTCGGGCTGTCGAAGAACCAGTCAGTCGAGTGCGTCGACAGTGAACAGTGCGGCCTGCTGCGGGTTGAGCAGCGGTGCGGGCAGCCCGACCTCGGCCAGCAGCCGACCGGGCAGGGTCACCGCGCCGTCGCGCAGCCAGGCGGGCGGTCGCACCTGCATCGTCACCGGATCAACGCCGATCCGCAGTGGACGGACAAGGTAGCGCCGGTCCGGGTCCAACCCGGCCAGACGCAGCGGCACCGGCAGCGCCGACCGTGCCGCGTCGAGGGCGACCAGGGCGTACACCCCGGTCGTGCGGGCGGCGTCGACTACGCCGTGCAGGTGCCGGGCCGGATCAGGGCTGTCGCAGCGCACCAGTGTGCCGGTGTGCAGCAACGACCGCAGCCGCCGGTACGCGGCCACCCATTCGGCGACGTACCCACGCTCGACAGCGGTCGCGGCGGTCAGGTCCCACTCGATGCCGGCGTGCCCGAACAGCGCGGTGGCCAGCCGGAACCCGAGGTCGGTGGCGCGCCCGGTGACGTGCGCGGTGCCCGCACCCAGATGTCCGCCGAGGTATTCCAACGGCATCAGTACGCTGGTCCACCGCATGATCTGCTGCCGGTCGAGCGGGTCGTTGGTGTCGGAGGTCCAGAACCTGTCGACCAGCTCAGCGATGCCGAGGTCGATCCGGGCGCCGCCGGAGGCGCAGCTTTCGATCTCCACGTCGGGGAAGGCCACCCGCAGGTCGGCGAGCAGCCGGTACAGCGCCGTCGTCTGCCGGTGAGCGCCGCCGGCGGCGAGCAGGTCCCGGTTGTGGTCCCATTTCAGGTACGCGATCGGGTAGGCGCCCAGCAGCGCGCCGAGCCGCTCGCGCAGGTAGCCCCAGGCGTGCGGGTTGGCCAGGTCGAGGACCCGCTGGTGACGCCAGGTCGGGGCGTGTGCCGGGCCGAGCACCCAGTCGGGGTGGGCCCGGGCCAGCTCGGAGTCGGGGCTGATCATCTCCGGTTCGACCCACAGGCCGAAGTCCATGCCCCTGGCCCGCACCCGGTCGATCAACGGCGTCAGCCCGGCCGGCCAGCGCCGTGGGTCGACGTACCAGTCGCCGAGCGCCCGCCGGTCGTCGACCCGGCCGGTGAACCAGCCGTCGTCGAGGACGAAGCGTTCGACGCCGACCTCGGCGGCGGCGTCGACCAGGTCGGCGAGCCGGTCGAGGTCGTGGTCGAAGTAGACGGCTTCCCAGGTGTTGAGCACCACTGGGCGGGGTCCGCGCGAGGGCCGGCGGGCCCGGATCCAGCCGTGCAGCCGGGCGGAGAGCCCGTCGAGGCCGGCGTCGGACCAGGTGGCGACGGTCCACGGGGTGGTGTAGGTGGCACCGGGCGGCAGGATCATCTCGCCGGGGGCCAGTAGTTCGCCGGTGCCGAGCAGGCTGTGCCCGGTGGCCTGCCGTTCGGCCCAGAGCCGTTTGTCGCCGCTCCACGCCAGGTGTGCCGCCCACACCGCACCGGTACGGAAGCCGAAACCGGCGGTGCCGGCGACCATCAGGTACGGGTCGTCGTGACCGGGCCGACCGTGGCGGGTCTCCCGGGTCCACGCGCCCTGGCGCAGCGCGCCCCGCTGCGGGCGGCGCTCGTGTGACCACAGGCCGGTGAAGTCGAGGATCTCGTCGGCCTGCGGCGGCACCGGCAGCAGCACGTCGAGCGCGGCGAGGTGCAGGTCGACGAGGGCGGTGTTGCGCACCTGGTGGCGTACCCGCAGCACACCCTGGTCGCTGAGCCGCAGGTCGCTGGTCACCAGCAGGCCGCCGCCGGCCGGTGCCGACTCGACGGCGAGATCACCGACGCCGGTACGGCGTACCGCGTGCAGCCGCAGGTCGTCGACCTGCGATGCGGTGCCCGACGGCGCTGCCCAGTGTCCGGCGATGCCGGGCCGGCCGGTCCAACCCTGCCCCGGCGTGGGCAGCAGGGTCAGCCGCAGCGGATGGTCCACGGCGCTGGGCGGCACAGCCGGGGTCGCCGCGTCAGCGAAGGCCACCAGCTCGTCCTCGGCCAGGTCACCCAGATCGGCGCCCCAGTGCAGGACCACCGGCGGGTGCGGGCCCCGGGCATCCAGCACGAGGCTGGTGCCCGCGGCCCGCAGGTACGCGATCAAACTGTCTACTCCTGCACCGGAATCGACTGGGACTTCAGGGTATCCACCGTCGAGGTTTGGGCGTCGGTCAAGGCGTCCAGCAGGGTGCCCTGCCCGGACACCGCTGCCTTGAACCCGTCAGAGGCGTCGGCGTAGACCTGGGTCATCGTCGGGCCCCACACGAAGTCCGCCGCGACCTGCTCGGAAGCCTCGGCGAAGACGTCGTAGATGGGCTGGTCGCCGTAGAACTCGACGCCTTCGCGCAGTGCCGGCAGTTGGGCACCGGCGGTGGTCGCCGGGTAGAGGTTCGCCTCGGCGTTGAGCAGGGTCAGCGCCTCCTCGGAGGTGTTCAGCCACAGAGCGAACTGGGCGGCCTCGTAGACGTGCTCGGAGCCGCGGAACACCGCCGTCGACGAGCCGCCCCAGTTGCCGGCGACCGAGTCTCCTTCGTTCCACTGCGGCATCGGGGCCACCGACCAGTTGCCCGCGGTGTCCGGTGCCCCGGAGCTGATCGAGTTGGCGCCCCACACCGCCGAAACCCAGGTCCAGGCGGAGCCGCTGTTGTAGGCGTTGTCCCATTCGGTGGTCCACGGCGGCTCGGTGGAGACCAGGTCCCGGTCGATCAGGTCCTGCCAGTACTCGGCCACCTTGGTGGTCTGCGGGTCGGTGAAGTCGACCGTCCACTGGTCACCGTCGTTGCCGAACCACCGGCCACCGGCCTGCCAGGTCAGTCCGGCGAACTGGTTGATGTCGCTCTGCGAGAAGTTGGTGATGTAGCCGCCGGCGGCCCGCACCGTCTCGGCGGCGGCCGCGTACTCCGCCCAGGTGGTGGGGACTTCGATGCCGTTGGCCTCGAACAGGTCCGAGCGGTAGAACAGCGCCATCGGTCCGGCGTCCTGCGGCACGGCGAACGCCGAGCCGTCCTCTCCGAAGCTGACCTGCCCCCAGGTCCAGTCGACGAACTGGTCCTGGGCATCCAGCACGATGTCGCAGGCACCGAGGTCGACCAGACCGTCCTGGACCCGGAAGCTGGGCAACGCGTCGTACTCGATCTGGCCCAGGTCGGGTGCGTTGCCGGCCTGCAGTTGGTTGAAGAAATTCTGGTACGTACCGCCGTTGCCGTTCGGGCCGGTCTGCACGTTGACCTGGATGTCGGGGTTCTGCTCGTTCCAGACCTCGACGACCTGCTCGATGCCGGGAATCCAGGAGGTGAAGTCGAGGGTGACCGGGCTGTCGGACGGGCTGCAGTCGGTGGCGGCGGTGCCACCGTCGGTGTCAGATTCGCCAGAGGAGCAGGCGGTCAGCGCTAGGGTGCCGGTCAACAGCACGCCGACCGTTTTCGCGGTGAGGCGCATCAGAGTGTCCTTCTTTCAAGGTGGATGGATAGTTGCGAAGGGAAAAAATGGTGCGTCATTTGACCGCGCCGGAGCCGAGGCCGTTGCGCCAGAAGCGCTGCAGCATCAGGAACGCGACGATCAGCGGCACGATCGACAGCAGTGCGCCGACCAGGACCAGGCCACGTAGTTCCGGCAGCTGGTTGACCTGGGTGTTCCAGGTGTAGAGGCCGAGGGTGACCGGGAACAGCCGCTCGTCGCCGAGCATGATCAGCGGCAACAGGAAGTTGTTCCAGACGGCGACGAAGTGGAACAGGAAGATGGTGACCAGGGCGGGCAGCATCAACCGGGTGGAGACGGTGAAGAAGGTCCGCACCTCGCCGGATCCGTCGATGCGCGCCGCCTCCAACAGGTCGTCCGGCACGCTCGCCGCGGCGTAGATCCGGGCCAGGTAGACGCCGAACGGGTTGACCAGGCTGGGCAGGAAGACCGACCAGAAGGTGTTGGTGGCCTCAAACCGGCTGAAGATCAGGAACAGCGGCAGGGCAAGCGCGGTGGCCGGCACCAGTACACCGCCGAGGACCACGTTGAACAGCGTCTCCCGGCCGGGAAAGCGGTACTTGGCCAGCGCGTACCCGCACATCGCGGCGAGCAGGGTACCGATCAGGGCGGCGCCGCCGGTGTAGGCGAGGCTGTTGAGGATCCACCGGGGGAAGACCCCGTCCCGGTAGGTCAGCACCTGGGTGACGTTGTCGACGAGCGAGAAGTCGTCGAACCACAGTGGGCTGCCCTGGGTGACCCGGCCGTCCGGCTTGGCCGATGCGACCAGCAGCCACCAGATCGGCACCAGGAAGTAGGCGGTGCAGACCAGCATCACCAGCATCGCCGCGGAACGCGACAGCAGGCTCTCCCTGGTCGCCGTGCCGGCCGGCGACCGGTCGGCACCCGGACGGCTGGCGTTCATCGGGGCGCTCATCGGGCGCTCCGGCGTCCGGTGAACTTCAGGAACGTGAACGACAGCACGAACGTCGCCAAGGCGAGCACCACCGAGAACGCCGCGGCCAGGTTGAAGTTCGGAATCGACGAGGTCGAGTAGACGGTCAGGTTGGGCGTGTAGGTGCTGGAGACCGCCGAGCTGAAGGTGCGGAACACCTGCGGTTCGGCCAGCAGCTGCAGGGTGCCGATGATGGAGAAGACGGTGGTCAGCACGATCGCCGGCATCACCAGCGGGATCTTGATGGACCAGGCGATCCGGGCCTGACCGGCACCGTCGAGCCGGGCCGCCTCGTAAATCTCCGGCGGGATCGCCAGCAGCGACGAATAGATGATCAGCATGTTGTAGCCGACGTAGACCCAGGTGACGACGTTGGCGATGGCCCACAGCACCAGGTCCGCGCCGAGCAGGTCCACCTCGGCGGTCACCGCGGTGAACGGCGACAGGTTCGGCGAGTAGAGGAAGCCCCACATGATCGCCGCGACGACGCCGGGCACCGCGTACGGCACGAAGAACGCCAGCCGGAAGAAGCGACGCCCGCGTACCAGGTTGGAGTCGAGCAGCAGCGCCAGCAGCAGGGCGACACCGAGCATCACCGGCACCTGTACGACGCCGAACAGCAGCACCCGGCCGATCGAGGACCAGAACGGGCCGTCGGCGAAGACCCGCTGGTACTGGGCGAGGCCACCGAAGACCTCCCGGGCCGGACCGAAGGTGCCGGTACGCTCCACGACGTAGAGCGACTGGACCACGGCGTACCCGATCGGGACGGCGTAGAACAGGGCGAAGAGCACCCCGAACGGCGCCACGAACATGGCGATGGCGCCCTTGTGCGGCACCGGCGTCCGGCGGCGACCGATTCGATCGTCGACGGACGTGCGTGCGGTGCCGCGGTGCTCGGCCGCGCTGGTTCTGCTCACCTGACCGGCTCCTCTCTGACGACACGGACCTCGCCGGGGCCGACCCGCAGCACCCCGGTGACCGGCTTGTCGGTGACCAACTCGTGGCCGGTGACCGGGTGGTGCAGCTCGCGCCGTCCGTGGTTGACGACGAACAGGTAGCTGCGGCCGTCGCCGGTGCGGCGGACCACCTCGACCGAGCCGTCGTTCTCCGGGCCGGGTGGCACCACCCCGGCGGCGTCGATCGCGCCACGGAGCACGTCGCGCAGCCCGTCGGGGTGCAGTGCGGTGGCCACGTACCAGGCGGTCCCGGCGCCGTAGCTGTTGCGGGTGACCGCCGGCGTGCCCGGCAGCGGCCCGTCGGCGTAGCAGGCGAACGCGGTGGCGGTGGTGGTCCGCAGCCGTTCGGTCCACCACCGGGCCCGGGCACCGTTGTCCAGGGTGATCTCGTCGCCGGGCAGCAACGGCACGAACTCCTCGCCGACGACGCCGAGCAGGTCGCGGAAGGCACCCGGGTACCCACCGAGGCGGATCCGGTCGTGTTCGTCGACGATGCCGCTGTAGAAGGTGACCAGCAGTTGGCCGCCGCCGTCGACGTAGCGGGCGATGGCGGCCGCCTGGTCGTCGGTGACCAGGTGCAGACAGGGCACGACGACCAGCCGGTAGCCGGTCAGGTCGGCGTCGGGGGCGACGACATCGCAGGTGACGCCGAGTTCCCGCAGTCCGGCGTAGGCGGCGTGCACCTGGTCGAGGTAGCGGATCTCCTGCGACGGTCGGGCCGGACCGTCGGCCGACCACCAGGACTCCCAGCCGAACAGCAGGGCCACGTCGGTTCGTACCCGGGTGCCGGCGACCTCGTCGATACGGTCCAGCGTGTCGGACAGCCGCAGCACCTCCCGCCAGGCGGTGGTGTCGGTGCCGGCGTGCGGCAGCATCGCGGAGTGGTACTTCTCCGCGCCGGCGGCGGAGGCCCGCCACTGAAAGAAGCAGACCGAGTCGGCGCCCCGGGCGATGTGGGTGAGCGAGTTGCGGATCATCTGGCCTGGCTCCTTGGCGAGATTCCAGGGCTGCCAGTTGACCGCCCCGGCCGCCTGCTCCATCAACATCCAGGGTGCCCCGCCGGCCAGGCCACGGGTGAGGTCGGCGGCGAAGGAAAGCTCGGCGACCGGATCACCGAGGCGGTGGTCCAGGTAGTGGTCGTTGGCGATGACATCCAGTTCGGGAGCCCAGGACCAGTAGTCTAGGTTCCTGATATGGGCGGTTACCATCAGATTAGTGGTAATTGGCGCGGCGCTGTGTCGACGCAGCACAGCAGCCTCGGCCCGGTAGTGCTCCAGTAGTTCCGCGGAGCTGAACCGGTGGAAGTCCAGCACCTGCGCCGGGTTGGGCACGGACAGGTTCGTCCGGGGCGGGGCCACCTCGTCCCAGTCGCTGTAGCGCTGACTCCAGAACGCTGTTCCCCAGGCGTCGTTGAGCACCTCGACGCTACCGTAGCGCTGTCGTAACCAGCGGCGGAACGCGACCGTACTGGCCTCGTCGTAGCACAGCGCGTTGTGACAGCCGAGTTCGTTGGAGACGTGCCACAGCGCCAGCGCGGGGTGTTGGCCGTACCGTCGGGCGACCTGCTCGACCAGGGCCAACGCCCGTTCCCGGAAGACCGGCGAGCTCGGGCACCAGGCCTGCCGGCCGCCCGGGAAACGGGTGGTGCCGTCGGCCGCCTGGGGAAGCACCTCGGGATGCCGGGTCGTCAGCCAGGGCGGCGGGGACGCGGTGCCGGTGCCCAGATTGAGCCGGATGCCAGCGGTGTGCAGCAGGTCGACGACCTCGTCGAGCGCGGCGAAGTCGTACTCGCCCGGTCGGGGCTCGACGCTCGACCAGCCGAAGATGTTGATCGCGACCAGGTCGACGCCGGCCTGGCGCATCAGCGCGACGTCCTCCCGCCACACCCGCGCCGACCACTGCTCCGGGTTGTAGTCGCAGCCCAGCGCGATGCCACAGATCGGCGGCACCAGTGGCGCGGCGGGACGGCCGGGCGACAGGGTCATCAATCGGTTCCTCGCTGGTCGGTGCTGGGTGGCTGTGCACGTGCACACATTTCGGGAAGCGAACATCCGGCGAACGAATGTGTGAACGTGCACACGTTAGAACCGCGTTCCGCCGCAGGTCAAGGCCCTGCTACTAAAGTGTTCGACGTGAGCCGGCCCCGACCGACGTCGAACCGCGCCACGGTGCACGACGTCGCCGCCGCCGCTGGCGTCTCCCGTGGCACCGTCAGCCGGGTACTCAACGGCGGGTACGTCTCCCCCACCTCCCGCGCCGCGATCGTCGCCGCCATCGCCGAGGTCGGCTACGTACCCAACACTGCCGCCCGCAACCTGGTGACCCAGCGATCCCAGGCGGTCGGCTTCATCGTGCTGGAACCGCACTCGCTGTTCCTGGAAGACCCCAACATCGGCTCGATCATGCTGGGCGCCAACTCGGTGCTCTCCGTCGCCGAGTACCAGATGGTCAGCCTGGTCATCGACTCCGACCGGGACACCAAACGGGTGGCCCGCTACCTCAGCGGCGGCTTCGTCGACGGTGCCGTGATCGTCTCGGCCCGCGTCCACGACCCGATCACCCGGGTCGTCACCGACCTGAAGCTTCCGGCCACCTTCGTCGGGCACCCGCCCGATCTGGCGCAGGAGATCCCGTTCGTCGGCGTCGACAACGTCGGTTCCGCCCGCGAGATCACCACCCGGCTGGCCGCCACCGGCCGGCGCCGCATCGGCATGATCGCCGCCGCCCTGAACCGGGACTCCGGTGCCGACCGCCTCGCCGGCTTCCGGCAGGCCCTCGGTGACCGGTTCGACCCTCGCCTGGTCGCCGAGGTCCCGCTCTACGACTACTCGTGTGGCGTCGACGGGATGCGGGCCCTGCTAGCACAGTCACCCCACGTCGACGGCGTCTTCGCCGCCTCCGACGCGGTCGCCGCCGGTGCGATCCAGGTGCTGCGCGAGGCCGGCCGGACGGTCCCCGGTGACGTCGGCGTCGTCGGGTTCGACGACAGTTCCTGGGCGCTACGCACCAATCCGCCGCTGTCCACCGTCCATCAACCGGCCAAGGAGATCGGTGCCCGCGCCGCCGATCTGGTGCTGAGCCAGATCAACGGCGACCACATCGCCGCCGGCGGAGCACTACTGCCCACCCCTGTCGTCTGGCGCGACTCCGCCTGACGACCCAGGCCCGCCGCGATCAGCCGTCCGGCGGTCAGTCAACACCTTCCTACCGAGAAGAGCCGCCGCTGCCCAGCGGCACCTCGCAGACCAGTCCGTGGTCCTCCCAGTCGATCTCGGCGCTCGCGCTGGACCCGAAGACATCCTGCCCGTACGGGTCACGCCGGTACACCCCCGCCGGACTCCCACCAGGCTGGCTGGCGCGTGGATCATCATGTGGCGCCGCCGCACCGATCCACAGACCGACGCCCTGACCACCAGGCACTCGGGCCGGGCGAATGTTACTTCTATTCTCGTTATCGAGCCGATCAACCCAGGACATTGGCAAATGGATCGTTGACGGCAACGAAACATCGACTCTTACGGCAAGCACAACCAGCTGTCGCGCCTTTCCCGTGCTACAAACTGATCTGACACCCAGCCGTTACACAAACGTGAAAGGGGCAACTCTTTGAAGAACATCCGATTTGCCACACGTGGCACAGGCGGCGCACACCGCGCCGTCGCACCACCGTCCTCCGGCAACCGGAAACGGCGACTCGTAGTCGGGGCCGTCGTGGCCTCCGCCCTGGTGACCGGCGCCACGATCGCGCCACAGGCGTACGCCACCACGGACTTCACCGGGCCCGGCATCCGCACCACCGTGGTGGACGCCGTCACCAGCGAGCCGGTCGCGGACATCTGCGTATTCGCCGTACCGGTATTCACATTCAGCTTTTCCGACGTGTGCCCCTCCCGCAGCGACTCACGGGGACGAGTAAACGTCTCGGTGCCCGGTACCGGGTCCTACAACCTGTTCGCGTTGCCCGACTCGGGCAGCCCGTACGGTGCCCAATGGGTAGGCCAGACCGGTGGAACCGGAACCCAGAAGAACGCACGCTGGTTCACCTTCACCGCCGACGACATCAAGCCGGGCCCGACCATCCGCCTCGATCCCCGTTCGCTGGCCATCGGATCCGTGACCGGCACCGACGAGGCACCGGTCGTCAACGGCACTGTCGGCATCGTGGCACCGGTCCCGGACGGATCCCGGGATCCGCGGTACTCACCGGTGGCCGAGGACGGCAGCTACACCATCGACTGGCTCGGACCGTACGAGTGGCCACTGCTGTTCAAGGCCGACGGATATCCGTACCAGTGGAGCGGTCACGTCGGCAACCGGCTGCGCGCCGAACCGGTGGACGCAGACATCAACGCCGTACCGTACGAGTACCAGCTCGAGGGCGGAACCACGGTGAACATCGAGATCGCCGACCCACCACAGGGACCGGGCCGGATCGTGCTGCACAACGTCAGCACCAAGGACCCGGTCGGGGTGGTCGAGCTCGACGAGGCGCAGACCAGCACATCGCTGATGGTCCTGCCCCGGCAACAAGTTAAGGTCCACTGTGTTTGCAGCGGCGAGTTGCGCTGGCACGGCGGCACCGACTTCACCAGCGCCACCGGCGAGCCGATTCACACCAACGGCCCGCAGACCATCGCGTTCACCCAGCCCGAACCGAGCTGACCCGAGGAGCGTCACCCGCCGGCCCGACGGTCCTATATGGACCATCGGGTCGGCGTCGGTGACAGGAAGAACCGCGACAACCAGGATCGATGGTCACTCTAACGAGTTGTTTGACTACATGAAGTAGACTTAACCGCCTACGATCACCCGGACACGGGGAGGCGTAAGGCGATGCGGCGGTGGTGGATCGGGCCGATCCTGGCAGTCACAGTCCTGACGACAGCGGCGGGATGCGCGGTACCACCGGCCGCCGGCAACAACTCGTTGACCGACGGTTGGGCGTCGATGCCGACGCCGAGAGTGTTCACCCCGCGGACCGGCACCTGCCACGCCACCGCCGCCGGCCTGGTCGGCCACCGAGCGGACTACGCACCGGTCCGATGCGACCTACCACACGAGGTGGAGACCGTCTTCGTCGGAATCTTCACCGGCGCGCACGGGGTAAGCGACCGCGCACCCAGCCCCGGATCGGCCACCCGCCGCCTCGCCCGCGCCAACTGCGACCAGCAGGTCAAGAAGTTCCTCGGCGACGACTGGCCGGCCGGTCGGGTCCGGCTGGAGGTCATCGTGCCGTCCACCCAGGCCTGGTCCGGTGGCGCCCGCTGGTACCGGTGCGACATCGGCGAGACGGTCAGCATGCAGGACCGGACATTCGTGCCCCGCACCACCAGCCTGGCCGGCACGCTCGCCGCTGACGGGGCACTGCGCTACGGCTGCTTCACCCCGGATTCAGTCACCGGCAGCAACGTCGGTCAACTCCTACCGGTCGCCTGTGCCCGGTCGCACCAGAGCGAATTCGCCGGGCTGTACCACGAGCCGTCACTGAGCTACGACGACCTCGCCGCCAACGCCGACCTGGTCCACGAACGCTGCCGCCAGGTCGTCGCCGACTACGCCAAGTTGCCAGTCGACGACGACCTGCGGCACCGGTTCGGTACCATCTACGACTATCCGTTCAAGGACGAATGGGACGACGGCCACCTCACCGTACGTTGCCTGCTCTGGCGCGCCGACCCGCCGCTGACCGGATCGGTCCGCGACGGCGGCCCCACCGCCCTACCGATCCACTACGACTGATCTGTCCGGCGCAGCACCGACAGGAACATCGCGTCGGTGCCGTGACGGTGCGGCCACAACTGCACCGACGGCCCGTCGCCCAGCCCGGGCATCCCCGCCGGCAACAACGGACGCGCATCGACGAAGTCAACCGGTACGCCGGCACGCCGCGCCGCCTCGGTGACCGACACGTGCGTCTCCACCCGGTGCGGCGAACACGTCACGTAGGCGACCACGCCGCCCGGACGCACCGCCCGCAGCCCGGCCACCAGCAGCTCCCGCTGCAAGCGGGTCAACGGCGGCAGGTCCGACGGCTGTCGACGCCAGCGAGACTCTGGTCGGCGACGCAGCGAACCGAGCCCGGTGCACGGGGCGTCGACCAGCACCCGGTCGAACGAGTCCGCCGGAACATCCTCGCCGGCACCGACCTGACGGCCATCCGTCACCCGCACGGTCACCGGAAGTCCGCGTACCGTCTGCTCCACCAGGCGAGCCCGGTGCGCGGCGATCTCCACCGCGGTGACCTCGGCCCCCCGCCCGGCGGCGATCGCCCCCAACAGCGCCGCCTTGCCGCCCGGCCCGGCACACAGATCCAGCCAGCGATTGTCCGAACCGGACACCGGCGCGGCCACCAACGCCGCCGCCATCAACTGCGATCCCTCGTCCTGCACGTGTGCCCGACCCTGCCGCACCGCCGCCAGCTCACCCGGCGCGCCGCCAGCGAGATAGACGGCGTACGGCGAGAACACCCCCGGTGCCCCACCGACCTCGTCGGCCACCTCGACCGCACCGGCCCGGCCCGGCCGGGCACACAGATGCACCGGTGGGCGCTCGTTGTTCTCGATGAGCAGCCGGGTCGTCTCCCCCAGATCGTCACCGAGCGCCTCGGCGAACGCCCGCACGATCCACGGCGGATGGTGGTACGTCACCGCCAGGTGCCCGATCGGGTCGGTCTGCTCGTCCGGCGCCAGCTCCGCGACCCAGGCGTCCAGGTCACGGCTGGAGATCTCCCGCAGTACGGCGTTGGCGAACCCCACCGCGCCCGGTGCCACGTTGTGCACCAGATCCACCGTCGCCGACACGGCGGCGTGCGCCGGCACCCGGGTGTTCAGCAACTGGTAGGCACCGATGCGCAGCGCGTCGCGGGCCGGTGGGTCGATCCGTTCGATGTCACGACCAGCCGCCCGGGCGATGATCAGATCGAGAGTGCCGATCATCCGCAGCGTCCCGTAGGTCAACTCGGTCGCGAAGGCCGCGTCCCGGCCCCGCAACTCCCGGTCACGCAGGATCTCCGACAGCGCCAGGTTCGCGTACGCGTCGTCGCGGTACACCGCCGCGACCGCCTCGTACGCGGCGTCGCGCGCAGGGTCGATCCGGCGGCGGCCGCCGCGCTGCGGGCGATCCGCCCGGGAGTCCTGGTCCCGACCCGCACCGCCTCGGCGGCCCCGGTCCGGACGATCACCGCGCGCCGGATCCCGACCCACTCGCTGCGCTCCCTCACTCCTCGCGCTCACTGAAAAAACTCGCCGGTGGTGGTGGTGGTGGTGACCCGGGCACCGCGTGCCCAGTCTGCCGCCGACATCGCCTTCTTGCCGGCGGCGCGCACCTCGCCGAGGGCCACCGGCGACGTCGCCGTACCGACCAGCAGCCGGTTGCGTTCCACCAGCAACTCCCCCGGTTTGAGCTCCGGACCGTCCGGCACCGGACGGACCGGGCCGAGCTTCACCCGCTCGTCGCGGAACATGGTCCACGCGCCCGGGGCCGGGGTACAGGCCCGGGCCCGGCGATCCACCGCGAAGGCGGGCTCGGCCCAGCGCAACCGGGCGTCGGGCACCGTCAGCTTCGGGGCCAGGGACACCACGTCGGCCGGCTGCGGCACCGCCCGGGCGGTGCCCGCGGCGATCCCGTCGAGCACCGCGACCAGCAGTTGAGCGCCGCTGTGCGCCAGCCGCCCCAACAGGTCACCGGAGGTGTCGGTCGGCCGTACCTCGTCGGTCACCGTGCCGAACACCGGCCCGGTGTCGAGCCCTTCCTCCAGCTGGAACACGCTGGCACCGGTCACCTCGTCACCGTGCAGGACGGCATGCTGCACCGGAGCGGCACCGCGCCAGGCCGGCAGCAGGGAGAAGTGCAGGTTGACCCAGCCGTTCGCCGGGATCGTCAGGGCGACGGGCGGAACCAACGCACCGTAGGCGACCACCGGCACGCAGTCCGGACCCAGCTCGCGCAGCCGGTCCAGGAACTGCGGCTCACGGGGCCGTTGCGGGGTCAGCACCTCGATGCCACGCTCGTCGGCCCAGGCACCGACCGGCGACCTGACCAGCCGGCGACCCCGACCAGCCGGCGCGTCCGGACGGGTCACGACCGCAACGAGTTCATGACCACTGGCGGCGATCGCGTCCAACGCGGGCACGGCAACCGCTGGGGTGCCGGCGAAAGCCAGCCGCAGGCCGGTCACCGGCCGAACCCGAACGGACTGGTCGCCGCACCCGGGCGGAACAGCCCGCCGGCCGAGCGATGTGGGCTGACCTTGACCGTCGGCGGAGCGGTCTCGTCGTACCAGTCCGCCTCGCGGATCGCCTTCATCGCTTCCTTACGGGTCGCCGGGTCGAGTCGATCGAGGAACAGCACCCCGTCGAGATGATCGGTCTCGTGCTGCACGCAGCGTGCCATCAGACCGCTGCCGACGATCTGCAGCGGATCGCCGTACTCGTTGAAGCCCTTCGCGACGACGTTCTGCCGACGCTTGGTGTCGAAGTACAGGCCGGGAATGGACAGGCAGCCCTCCGGGCCGTCCTGTTCCTCCTCGTCGGGAAACTCCAGCACCGGGTTGACCAGATGACCGAGCAGGTCGTCGACGTGGAAGGTGAACACCCGCAGCGCGACACCCAGTTGCGGTGCGGCCAGGCCGGCGCCGTTCTGATCGGTCATGCTGTCGGTCAGGTCGGCGACGAGCCCACGCAACTCGGCGTCGAAGTCGACCACGGCCTCGGCCGGGGTGCGCAGCACCGGGTCGCCGAATAGTCGGATGTGCTGGACGGTCACGCGGACGGACTCCTTCGTGGGATACGGTGCGTCCAGTCTACGTACGGCCAGGCCGCATGGTGCCAGTCGCGGGGGTCGTCGCGTCGGCCAGCGCACCAACGCTTGATCAGGGTCGTGGTCCGACGGCCGTGGCGGGTACCGGCCGGTGTTGCAGGTGGTGCGTCACCACGGCGGTGCTCAACCGGAGCGCGCACCGAACCCACTACAACAAGTCGAGTGGGTCGATCTGAATTCGCACCGGCTGGGCCGCCTTGCGGGCGGACCGCGTACCGGCCGCCTCGCGCAACCGGCGCGCCAGCTCGGCGGCCTGCGACCGACGCACCCGGACCAGCATCCGCTCCTGGCCATCGGCAGCCGGAACCGGGCCGAGCAGTTCGGCCTCGTCGGGCAGCCGCAACGCGGCGAGCAGTTCGGCGACCGCCTCCGCAGACCCGGTCACACTGGCCATCCTGGCCGTCGGCGGAAAGCCGAGTTCCCGCCGGTCAGCCAGTTCCCGGCCGGCGAACCAGCCTGGATCCCAGCGCAGCAGAGCCTGCACCGGGGCCAGCCCGCCGTCGGCGACCACCACCACCCGCCCGCCGTCAGCGGCTGGGCGGGCAAGCGCGGCGGCGGACAGCCAGCGCCGCAGCGCCTCCTCGGCGGACCGCAGGTCCGCGCGGGTGAGCAGCGCCCAGGTGTCCAGCAGCAGCACCGCCCCGTAGCCACCGGCAGCCACCGGCTCGGCACCCGGGGTGGCCACCACCACGGCGGGTTCGGCTGGTACGTCGGCGAGGACCTCGTCGCGGCCGGAGGTTCGCACCGCGGTGTCCGGGAAGGCGCGGCCCAACTCCTCCGCGGTGCGTCGGGCACCGGTGACCGCGGCCCGCAGCCGACGGCCCTGGCAGTGCGGACAGGCGTAGCCGGCGGCCGGCCGGCCGCACCAGCGGCACGCCGGGGTAGCACCGGCCGACGGCAGGGCGAGGGGTCCGGCGCAGTGCGGGCACCGGGCCGGACTGCGGCATTGCGCGCAGGAAACCGACGGCAGGTAGCCGCGCCGGGGTACCTGCACCAGCACCGGGGTGCCGGCCTGCAACGCCGCGCGCGCGGTGGTGAAGGCCAGACTGGGTAGCCGGGCCGTGGCCGCGGCGGCATCGCGGGCCAGTTGCGCGTCGTCGCCGGCGGGAGTGACCAGCGGCGCGGACCGCCGGATGGCGGTCCGCGCGCCGACGATCTCCCGGGCCCAGCCGGTCTCGATGAGTTGCTGGGCCTCCCCGGAGCGGGCGTAGCCACCGAGCAGGACCGCCGTCTCGCCGAACTGGGCCCGGGTGAGCAGCACGTCGCGGGCGTGCGGGTACGGGGCCCGGGGCTCGGCATGCACGTCGTCACCATCGTCCCAGATGGCGGCCAGACCAAGATCGGCAACCGGTGCGAACATCGCCGCCCGGGTGCCGATGACGACCTTGACCAGTCCTCGGCTGGCGGCCAGAAAGGCCCGGTACCGCTTGGCCGGACCGAGCGCGGCGGTGAGCACGACGTGCCGGCCGGCGCCGAGGCGGCGAGCCAACTCGGTGTCCAGCCGGTCGACGTCTCGTCCGTCCGGCAACACCACCACCGCGCCGCGGCCCCCGCCAACGGTGGCGGCCACGGCGTCGGCGTACCGGGCGGCCCAGTTCTCACCGGGCAGCGCCGCCCAGACGGCACGGGCGGCACGGGCATCGGTCAGCGCCCGCAGGAACGCCGGCCCGGCCGGGTACGCCGCCCAGCCATGCCCGGTGTCCGGAGCACCACCACGGTCGGCTCGGGCCGACGGGACGGGTGCGGCTTGGTCGTCGGCCGGACCGGCAAGGCCGAGGTCATACGGTTGCTGCTCGACCCGGGCGTGCCGCGGCGGCACCGCGAGGCGCAGAACGTCGGCGAGATGCCCGGCGTAGCGGTCGGCGACCGCACGGGCGAGCCGGGCCACCTCGGCGGTGAGCACCGGCTCCGGCGACACGAGCTTGTCGAGGAAGGCGAGCTTGCCGTCGTGGCCGGAGGCCGCCACCCGGTCCAGCACCCACCCACCGACCAGTTGGCCGGCGAAGCGGACCCGGACCCGGGTGCCCGGCCGCACGCCGTCGTCGAGCTCCGCCGGCACCAGATAGTCGAACAAGCGGTCGAGGTGAGCCAGCGGCACATCCACGCAGACCCGCGCGACCGGCAGCTGGTCGGCCGGCTGCCGGTCGCGTTTCGCCCCGGTGCTCACCGCGTCATCCTGCCCGCCGATGAAGGCGTTCGGCGACCCGCCATCCGCAGCCGGGGATAGTGCCTGTCAGGCGCCGGCGGCGGACTTCAGGTCGGCCGCCCGCTCGGTGCTCTCCCAGCTGAATTCCGGCAACTCCCGACCAAAGTGGCCGTACGCCGCCGTCGGCCGGTAGATCGGCCGCAGTAGATCCAGATCCCGGATGATCGCCGCCGGCCGCAGATCGAACACCTCACCGATCGCCCGCTCGATCCGCTCCACCGGCACGTTCTCCGTACCGAACGTCTCCACGAACAAGCTCACCGGGTGCGCCTTGCCGATCGCGTACGCCACCTGCGTCTCACACCGCTCCGCCAGGCCGGCGGCCACCACGTTCTTCGCCACCCACCGCATCGCGTACGCCGCCGACCGGTCAACCTTCGACGGATCCTTGCCGGAGAACGCACCACCACCATGCCGGGCGTACCCACCGTAGGTGTCCACGATGATCTTCCGACCGGTCAGACCCGCATCCCCCATCGGCCCGCCGATCTCGAACCGACCCGTCGGGTTCACCAACAGCCGGTAACCCCCCGTCTCCAGACCGAGACCCTCCAGCTCCGGACCGATCACGTGCTCCCGGACATCCGGGGTGAGCAACGACTCCAACGAGATGTCCGCGGCGTGCTGGCTGGAGACCACCACAGTGTCCAACCGCACCGGCCGCAGCCCGTCGTACTCGATCGTCACCTGCGTCTTGCCGTCCGGACGCAGGTACGGGATCGTCCCGTCCTTACGCGTGGCCGACAACCGCCGCGCCAGCCGGTGCGCCAACGCGATCGGCAACGGCATCAGTTCCGGCGTCTCCGAGCAGGCGAACCCGAACATCATGCCCTGGTCACCGGCGCCCTGCGCGTCGAGCGCGTCATCGGCCGACTCACCGACCCGCAACTCGATCGCGGTGTCGACCCCCTGGGCGATGTCCGGCGACTGGGCGCCGATCGACACACTCACGCCACATGACGCGCCGTCGAAACCCTTCTTGGACGAGTCGTACCCGATCCCCAGGATCGTCTCCCGCACGATCGCCGGGATGTCGGCGTACGCCTGGGTGGTGACCTCACCCGCGACGTGGACCTGGCCGGTGGTGATCAGCGTCTCGACCGCGACCCGCGACTGTGGGTCCTGGGTCAGCAACGCATCGAGGATCCCGTCACTGATCTGGTCGGCGATCTTGTCCGGGTGGCCCTCCGTGACAGACTCGGAGGTAAAAAGACGGCGTGCCACGGTACTCCTTGAATCGGAAATCAACGGTTCATGGCAGTCTAATCATTAACCCGGACGTCTGGTTTCAGCCAGCAACCTAGGAGAACCCGGGGTGTCAGGACGCGGGTCAGCGTGACTCGCGGGTCAGGGCGGGCCGGCCGACAGGCGGGCGGCCACCAGGTCCCAGACGTCGTCGGCCAGTTGCTCCTTGTCCCGCTCGTCCAGGACGGTGGACGAGCCGTCGGCACCGAGCACCGTGGCGGCGTTGACGTCGGAGCCGAAGACCAGCTCGGCGCCGACCTGGTTCGCGACAATCAGGTCGGCGTTCTTGCGCGCCAGCTTCTCCTTGGCATTCGCCACCAGGTCACCGGTTTCGGCGGCGAACGCGACGAGGACCTGCCCGGCAGGCTTCGCCGCACCCAGCTCGGCGGCGATGTCCGGATTCGTGACCAGTTCTATCACCGGCGCGCGATCGGATTCACCTTTCTTGATCTTTTCGGGAGCGTAGGTGGCCGGGCGGAAGTCCGCCGGTGCCGCGGCCATCACCACCACGTCCGCCCGCCGGGCGGCGGCAAGCGTGGCGACCCGCAACTGCTCGGTGTCCCCGACCCGGACCAGGTCCACCCCGGCCGGCACGGGCAGCGTCACGTTCGCCGAGATCAGGGTCACACTGGCACCACGGGCCACCGCCGTGCGGGCGAAGGCGTACCCCTGCTTGCCGGAGGACCGGTTGCCGAGGAAGCGCACCGGGTCGAGCGGCTCGCGGGTCCCGCCGGCCGTCACCACCACGCGCCGGCCGACGAGGTCGGCGGCCGCGCCGCCCCGGGCCAGTACCCGGCGGGCGACCTCGAAGATCTCTTGCGGGTCGGGCAGCCGGCCCTTGCCCGAATCGGTGCCGGTCAGCCGGCCGACCGCCGGCTCGATCACCCGGACGCCCCGGCCGCGCAGCACGGCGACATTGCCTGTGGTGGCCGGATGCTCCCACATCTCGGTGTGCATCGCCGGAGCGAGCACGACCGGACAGCGCGCGGTGAGCAGGGTGTTAGTCAACAGATCGTCGGCCAGCCCGTGGGCGGCACGGGCGATCAGGTCGGCCGTGGCCGGGGCGACCAGAACCAGATCCGCCTGCTGTCCGAGTCGCACGTGGGGCACCTCGTGGACATCGGTCCACACGTCGTCGACGACCGGCTGGCCGG
Source organism: Micromonospora sp. LOL_023 (assembly GCF_048060115.1). Taxonomy (NCBI): domain Bacteria; kingdom Bacillati; phylum Actinomycetota; class Actinomycetes; order Micromonosporales; family Micromonosporaceae; genus Micromonospora; species Micromonospora sp. LOL_023. Next base: position 1,559 of record NZ_JBHMIM010000039.1, on the reverse strand, counting down.
ACAACGCCGACCAGGTCGGTGCCCCGACGAACCGGAGCGCGGCGGCGGTGGGCACGACCCGTACCCGGTGTCCCGACTCGGTCAGCAGGCGCAGCAGTTCACAGGCTTTGTACGCGGCTATCCCGCCGCCGACGCCGAGGACGACCCGCACGGGCTCGACCTGTGGCGTGTCGGCACTCAGGGCTGGTCGGTGGGTTCGGCGGTGAGTAGTCCGGCGTTGATCTCCCGCATCGCGATGGAAAGCGGCTTCTCCTGCGGGGTGGTCTCGACCAGCGGGCCGACGTACTCCAGCAGACCCTCGCCGAGCTGGCTGTAGTAGGCGTTGACCTGCCGTGCGCGCTTGGCGGCGAAGATCACCAGCGCGTACTTCGACGAGGTCTTCTCCAGCAACTCGTCGATGGGCGGGTTGGTGATGCCTTCCGGGTTTGCGATGGTTCCCACGGATGCAACCTCTGTGTCGTCGGGCTCTGGTCGTCAGGCGCTGTCGTCAGCTGCGGGCGCGCCAGCTGTTGGTCTTCGTCGGTCGGGGTCATCGTGTCGATCAAGGTCTTCGTCAGCTGTGCTGCGGGTGGGCAGGCGCCAGAAACGATGAACCGAGCAATCCTACCAGCTCCGCGGCGGCCCGCTCGACCTGGTCATTCACCACGGTCACGTCGAACTCCTGCTCGGCGGCGAGCTCCTCGTCGGCGTGGGCGAGCCGCCGGAGGATCGTCTCCTCGTCGTCGGTACCCCGCCCGACGAGGCGTCGCTTCAGCTCCTCGACGCTCGGCGGGGCGAGGAAGACCAGCTGCGCCTGCGGCATCGCCTCGCGTACCTGGCGGGCACCCTGCAGGTCGATCTTGAGCAGCACCGGCTCACCGGCCTGCAGCCGTCGTTCGACGGCCGCACGGGGGGTGCCGTACAGATTGCCGGCGAACTCGGCCCATTCCAGCAACTGGCCGGTGGCGGCCATCCGCTCGAACTCGGACCGGTCGGCGAAGTAGTAGTGGACGCCGTCGACCTCGTAGTCGCGCATCGGCCGGGTGGTCACCGACACGGACAGCCAGATCCAGGGCGAGCGCTCCCGGATCAGCTCGATCACGCTGTCCTTGCCGACCCCGGAGGGGCCGGACAGGACAGTGAGCCGAGCTGCCGGGAGCGCGTCGTCATGCATGGTCACTGCTTGTTTCTACACCCTGCCGCGAATCAGTTCGCGGCGAACTCCCCGAGCAGCGCCTTGCGCTGCTGCTCGCCGAGGCCACGGAGACGCCGGCTGTCGGCGATCTTGAGCTTCTCCATGATCTGGGTCGCCCGGATCTTGCCGATGCCCGGCATCGCCTGCAGCACGGCGGAGACCTTGAGCTTGCCGACAACGTCGTCGGACTCCGCCCGGGCGAGCACGGCGGCGAGGGTGGTCTTGCCCTGCTTGAGCTGCTCCTTCAACTCAGCACGGGCCTTACGGATCTCCGCGGCCTTCTCCAGCGCGGCTGCGCGCTGTTCGGGGGTCAGTGAGCCTTTGCGAGTAACGGTCCGCGACTGGGTGTAGTGCCGGTACTCGGCTCAGGTGGTTCGGTTGTGCT
>NZ_JBHMIM010000038.1:0-74580 GCF_048060115.1 Micromonospora sp. LOL_023 | reverse complement strand
TACGCCGGGGTGTACTCCAGCTTCCTGCGCCACGCCGAACGCGCCGCCGACCGCTACCACCTGGACGTGCGGTCCATCCTGATCGAACTCGGCCGGCGACGGATGGTCGGCGGCCAGGAAGACATGATCACCGACGTGGCGCTGGACCTCGCCGACGCCGCGAACACCGCCCACGGAGGCAGCCAGTGACCACCAGCGCAGACATCGACCCCGCCGACCTGGCCGAGCGCTTGGACGACGCGGCCCTCACCGGCACCCCGATCCCGCAGCTCGCCGACACCCACGCGGTGGATGTCGACGCCGCGTACCGGGTGCAGCAGGCGCTGATCGCCCGCCGCACCGGCCGGGGCGAACGCCTCGTCGGCGTCAAGATGGGGCTGACCAGCCAGGCCAAGATGGCCCAGGTCGGCGTCGACTCCCCGATCCTCGGCCAACTCACCGACACCACCCAGGTCACCGACGGCGGCAGCGTCGACATCTCCGGGCTGATCCACCCCCGCGTCGAACCCGAGATCGCCTTCCTCCTCGACCGGCCACCCACCCCCGGAATGCCGTTCACCGACGCCGTCCGCGCCGTCGCCCCCGCCCTGGAGGTCATCGACTCCCGCTACCGCGACTTCACCTTCTCGCTGCCCGACGTGATCGCCGACAACACCTCCGCCGCGCTGTTCACCATCGGGCAGTGGCAGCCGATCCCGGACGGCGTCGACAACCTCGGCGTCCTCCTCGACATCGACGGCCACACGGTGCAGACCGGATCGACGGCGGCCATCCTCGGTGACCCCCGACGGGCCCTCGCCGCCGGCATCGCCCTCGCCGGCCGGCACGGCCCCACCCTGCGGGCCGGGTGGATCTTCCTGGCCGGCGCGGCCACCGCCGCCGTCCCCCTCACCCCCGGCGCCCACATCCGGGCCACCGTCCACGGCATCGGCACCGCCGCCTTCACCACCACCGGAGGAACACCGTGACCGCGCACCTGGTCACCGGCAAAGCCACCCCACGCGGCAGGTTCCCGCACGTCAAGGTCGCCGGCGGCCTCATCTTCGTCTCCGGCACCTCCAGCCGCCGCCCCGACAACACCATCGCCGGGGCCACCGTCGACGAATACGGCACCACCCAACTTGACATCCGCGAGCAGACCCGCGCCGTCATCGCCAACATCGCCGACCTGCTCGCCGCCGCCGGCGCCAACCTGACCGACCTGGTCTCGGTCACCACCTACCTGGTCAACATGAACGACTTCGGCGGCTACAACCAGGTCTGGGCGCAACACTTCGACCACACCGGACCCACCCGCACCACCGTCGCCGTCCATCAGCTGCCGCACCCGCACCTGCTCATCGAGATCCAGGCCATCGCCGTGGCACCGGCGGGAGCCGCAACGCAAAGGTGAGCGTGACATCACGCTGTGGCGGCGGCGGTTGGTCCGGGTGGTACGGCAAGATGGCGTCTGGCGGAGACGTACGCATCGACGACCATTACCGGAGACACCGTGACCTCTGACGTTCACCCGCAGTTGGACGCGTCGGGCCTGTTCGCCGTCGCGGCCGGCCTGGAGACCCCCAACCTGCTGCTCGACCTCGACGTGCTGGAACGCAACCTCGACGAGATGGCGGGCCGGTGCCACCAGTATCAGGTTGGGCTTCGCCCGGATGCCAGGACCCACCGGGTGCCGCAGCTCGCCCGGGCGCAACTGGACCACGGCGCCGACGGCATCTGCGTCGCCAAACTGGGTGAGGCTGAAGTACTGGCCGCCGCCGGTGTCTCCCGGATGACAGTGGCGTACCCGCTCGTCGGGAAAGACAAGGCGCAGCGCGCACTGCGGCTGGCGCAGCGTTGCGAGTTGACGGTAGGAGCGGACAGCGCGGCAGGTGCCCGTACGCTCGGTGAGGTGTTCGCGGCGGCGGGTCGGTTGCTCGACGTGCTGCTGATCGTGGACAGCGGGCTGGACCGCTGCGGGGTGGATCCCGCACAGGCGGCGCGGGTCGCGTGGGACATCGCCGAGCTGCCCGGCGTCCGGCTGACCGGAGTGTTGACCTACGAGGGGTCGGTCCGTGACGCGGTCGACCAGGCCGACCTGACCGGCCGGGCCCGGGCGGTGGCTGGAGCCACGGTGGAGGCTGCGGAGGCGATCCGGTCAGCTGGTCTGACACTGTCGACGATCTCACTAGCGGCGTCGGTGTCCGCGCGGACGGTGGTAGCCGAGCCTGGGGTGACCGAGATCCGGCCCGGTGCGTACGCATTCAACGACGTCGGTCAGATCGCGTTGGGCAACGCCACGGTCGCGACCTGCGCGGTGCGGCTGCTCGCCACCGTGGTCAGCCATCCTGAGCCGCACCGGGCCTGCATCGATGTCGGATGGGCCTCACTCGGATCGGGCGGCCTGCCGGCGATGGCGGACCGTGGCGTCTTGGGTGGGACCGGGTTGCTGGTCGGCCTGCCCGGCTGGCGGATCGATCGGCTCTGCGCGGAGTTCGGCTGGCTGCGCTGGGTCGGTGCCGGGCCGCCGACCGCGCTCGAGGTGGGACAGCGGGTGCAGATCATCCCCGATCACGTCTCCATGGCCTTCGCCGGTTCGGCCGAGGTGACGGCGGTACGCGGCGGTGAGGTGGAGGCGGTCTGGTCGACGATGGGTCCAGGCGCTTCGAGGTGATGCGGCGCGGGTGGTCGGCGTTCGGCGACCACCCGGATGGGACCATGTCGCGATGGTATGCATCGAGGTACCGGCGATGGTCGGCCTGGCCGGCGGTCAGGTGACGCTGTCGGACCGGCGTACCCGACGCAGTTGGTCGGTCGAGGTGGCGGACTTCAGCATCGGCGTGTACCCGGTCACCCGGACGCAGTACGCGGCTGCGACGGATCCCGTTCCCACCGCCGGTGACCGGGGCCGGTCACCGGCGGTGGACGTCTCCTGGTGGGACGTCGTCCGGTACTGCAACATCCTGTCCGAACGGCGGGGGTTGCAGCCGGCATACCAGATCGACGTCGACGCCGAATACGCCAGCTGGGACGTCACCGCGGACGGCTACCGGCTGCCGACCGAAGCCGAGTGGGAGTACGCCTGCCGGGCCGGCACCAGCGGCCCGCGGTACGGACCGATCGACGACATCGCCTGGTACCGGGGCAATTCGGCGGGTCGTTGCCACGCGGTCGGCGGCAAACGCCCGAACCCCTGGGGGCTGTTCGACATGCTGGGCAACGTCTGGAACTGGTGCTGGGACATCTACGACGCCGAGGTCTACGGCAGCTACCGGGTGTTGCGTGGCGGTGGCTGGGCGGACGAGCATTGGAGCTGCCGGGCCTCGGTCCGGCGCCGTAGCCATCCGACGTTCGCGATCGACGATGTGGGCTTCCGGATCGCCGGATCGGCACCGGCCGGCTGACCGGCACCGGCCGAGGTTCGTCGGACGGCTACCCCGCGCCGCCTGAGCCGTTGTTGGTGGCGATCGCGGTGCCGTCGGCCGATACCGCGTCACCGGCACCACCACGCTGTGCCCCGGCGGTGACCACTGGCCGTTCCGGTTCGCAGAGCGCTGCCAGGTCGTCGGTCAGATCGTCGCTGCGGCCGTACGGGTCGAGTAGGTGTACGTGCACCGGATCCAGCGCCGGCACCGGCACTTGGGAGATCATCGGGTGCAGCGGCCGGGCGTCATGTTCGTTCTGGCCGAGTAGATCCTCGTGGAGCTTCTCCCCGGGCCGTAGCCCGGTGTAGATGATTTTCACTGAGTTGTCGTGCTGGTCGGCGATGGCGCGGGCGACGTCTGCGATCCGTACGGGATCTCCCATGTCCAGGACGAGCGCCTCGCCGTCGCGACCGATCGCCGCGGCCTGGATGACCAGCTGCACCGCCTCCTGGATGGTCATGAAGTATCGGGTGACCTCGGGATCGGTCACGGTGATCGGCCTGCCGGCCGCAGCCTGGGCGACGAACGTGTGCAGCACGGATCCGCGACTGCCGAGGACGTTGCCGAACCGGACACTGAGGAACGTACCCGGGTTCGTGCTGGCGGCGAAGGAGGTGAGGCGCTCGGTGATCCGTTTGGAGTAGCCGAGGACGCTGGTGGCGTCGGCGGCCTTGTCGGTGGAGATGTTGACGAACCGCTCGACCCCGGCTGCGGCTTCGAGCAACGTCTGGGTGCCCCAGACGTTGGTCTTCACCGCCTCGCCGGGGTGACGTTCCAGCAGGGTGAGGTGTTTGAGCGCGGCGGCGTGGAAGACGACCTCGGGCCGGCGGGTCCGCATGACCTGCCGGACGGTGTCGCTGTCGCGCAGGTCGGCCAGGATCAGGTCGGGGCTGTCGAGCAGCGCGCGGCCGCGAAGTGACAGCTGTACGGCGTGCAGGGCCGATTCGTCGCGGTCGAGCATCATCAGCTCACCCGGCTGGAACCGCTGAATCTGCCGGCACAGTTCGGAGCCGATGGAGCCACCGGCGCCCGTGACGAGGACCCGCTTGCCGGTCAGGTAGCCGGCGATCGCATCCAGGTCGGTCTCGATCTGGTGGCGGCCGAGCAGGTCGCTGAAGTCGGGGTCCCGCAGGTCGGTGACGGCGGGTTCGTTCTCCAGTAGTTCGCTGACGGAGGGCACCACCTTGAACCGGGTGCCGGCCTGGTGGGCGAGCTGACGGACCTCGCGGATCAGCGCCGCGTCCGCGTTGGCGACGGCCGACACGACGGTGGTCGCTCCGGTGCCAGCCGCGGCGGCCGGGATGTCGTGGCGGCCACCGAGCACGGGTACGCCGTTGACCCGAAGCTGTCGCTTGGCGGGATCGTCGTCGAGCAGTCCGACGGGTAGGTACCGTCCGTTGGGTTCGTCGAGCATCGCGCGTAGCAGGGACTGGCCGGCTGCCCCGGCTCCGAACAGCAGCACCGGGGTGACGTCTCGACCAGACGGCCGGCGGCGCCGTTCGTGCCGCAGCCGGCGCAGGTAGCGCACGCCGAGCATCTGGACCAGCGCAAGGCAGCCCGCCACCAGTGGCGCGCTCGCCGGCACGGGGCGCTGCGGTGCGGCGAGGTCCAACAGCAGCAGGACCGCCATGGTGGCCAGCACACCTCGGGACACCGCCAACACCTCGTCGAAGCTTCCCGAGCGGTAGCGGTCCCGGTACAGGTAGCCCGCATGCGCGATCGCGGTGTGCAGCACGATCGCGGCCAGCATCGCCAGGACGAGCCCGTTGAGGTGGATGCCGTCGAGCCCGAACTCGTACCGGGTCCAGACGGCGACGATCAGGCCGGTGCACCAGGCACCCAGATCGGCCAGCCACAGCGGTGCGACGGTCCGGTCCCGGTTACGGCGGGTGGTGTTCTCTGGGAGTCGGGTCGATGGATCCATTCCAGCCCCGTTCGATCGGCGTACGGCGTCATCCGGTCGCCCCGGTGGCGCTCTGGTCTCGTCCACTGGCCACTGTCAGCCGAGCGGCAATGCCACTATTTGACCAGAAATGGCCCTTAGCTAGTGCAGATTGGTACAAGATGGCCCTGACAAGGCGGATCAGGAGTTTTGGAGGCCGTACCGATGGAGCTGCGTGACTACCTCGACGCGGTGCGGAAGCGATGGTGGTGGGTAGTGGCTGCGGTGACCGTCGCGGTCGGCGCCGCCATGCTGGTCAACGCGCGTGCCACGCCGCAGTACGCCACTTCGGTGACGTTCTTCGTGTCGACCTCCAGCGGGCAGGGTGCGGTAGCCGCGTACCAGGGCGGACTGTTCTCCCAGCAACGGGTGAAGTCCTACAGCGGGTTGCTCACCGGCGACCGCCTCGCCGGAACCGTGGTCAGCAGGCACAGCCTCGGCCTGACCCCGGGCGAGGTGCAGGCCCGGATCAGCGCCCGCCCAGTGCCCGACACCGTCCTGCTGCAGGCGACCGTCACCGACAGTTCGCCGAGCCGTTCGGAACAGATCGCCGGCGCGGTCGCCCGCGAGTTCGTCGACCTGGTCCAGCGGCTGGAGACCTCGCCCGGATCCGACGAACCTGCGGTCAGCGTCGAGGTGGTCGCCGGTCCGCTGCTCCATCCCGACCCGGTATCGCCACAGCCGGCGCGCAACATGGGGCTTGGCTTGTTCATCGGCCTACTTGCCGGAGTCGGCCTCGCGCTGCTCCGCGGCCTGCTCGACACCACCGTCCGCACCGTCGAACAGCTTCAGGACGTTGCCGCGGCGGCGGTGCTCGGCACCATCCCGCTGGACAGCACCGCACGTCGCGAGCCACTCGTCATCGGCCGGCAGACCCATTCCGCTCGGGCCGAGGCATTCCGCCAGCTGCGAACCAACCTGCAGTTCGCCGACGTGGACAAGCCGATTCGGAGCCTGGTCGTGACCAGCGCGATGCCGAACGAAGGCAAGACAACGACGGCGACCAACCTGGCGCTGACCCTCGCCGAGGCCGGTAGCTCGGTGGTGCTCGTCGAAGCGGACCTACGCCGACCCCAGGCGGCCGCCTATCTCGACATCGAGGGCGCGGTGGGGCTGACCAATGTGTTGGCCGGGCAGGCGAACCTCGACGACGTGCTGCAGGTGTGGGGCGGCAGCAGCCTGACAGTGCTACCGAGTGGATTCATCCCACCGAACCCGAGTGAGCTGCTCGGGTCGCAGCAGATGGCCGACCTGCTCGCCAGCCTCCGTGCGCGCTTCGACGTGGTCATCGTGGACACCGCGCCGCTGGTGCCGGTCACCGACGCGGCGCCGGTCGCGGCCCAGGTCGACGGCACGATCCTGGTGGGCAGGTGCGCCAAGACCACTGAGGCGCATCTGCGGGCCGCGGCGGCCTCGCTACGGGCAGTCGATGCCCGGTTGCTCGGCTGCGTGCTCAACATGGCACCGCATCGCAGCGGTTCCTACCACTACTACTACCACGAGTCCGGCCGTCGCCGGATCAAGAACCCGATCGCCCCGGCCCGCCAGCGGCAGGTCCATCCGACCTACCCGACAGTGGCCGTCACCGCTTCCGGTGGCGAGGAGCCGGTCGCCACCGGCGGCGTCAAGACTTTGTGATGACGTCGAGCAGGGTGCCGACGGTCTGGCTGATCTGGGCGGCGCAGACTCGGAAGTCCTCGACCGGGCGCAACACCGGATCGGCCAAGTCGTCGTGCGCGGCGGCGACCGGCTGGGTCCGGCTGCGGGCGGCGGCTGCGGCCACCACCAGGGTCCGGGCCCGGACCACCGGGTCCGGTCCCGCCTGCGGCACACCGACCGCCGCTCGGGCCAGCCGGCCGAACTGGCGAATGGTGAAGGTCCGAGCGAGTGTAGGTGGGGCAAGCGCCACGCAGTGTGACCGGTGTCGGCGGCTGGCGGTCAGGATCAGGTCGGCTGCCTCGAGCAGACCAGCGTCGACCTGCCGACTGATGAACCCTGACGGATCCGCCTGGTGCTCGCGCAGAACTCTTTCGGAGTACGGATGCATCGGCTGTTCGGACAGCGCGTGGGTACCGGCGCTGTGCGCGATGAATCCGTTCGTGTCCGGGCCGAGCCGGTTCGCCAAGTCGTGCCGGGCCAGCCGTTCCGCCAACGGTGAGCGGCAGATGTTTGCCCGGCACACGAACAGGATGGTGAACCGATCAGTGGTCGTCAACGTAACAAGCCATTCTTGTGCGCGCTTGGTTGGCCGGCCGACCAGGGCAGTCGGACGGTCGCGGCCGGCTCTTCGGCCACGGCGAATTCAGCCTAGCGCCCGTTTGGTGCCTTCCGGTGGAGCCGCGCGATGACGGCGCAGATCCTCCTTTCGACACCGGATGTCGGTGCGCTCGAGGAGGAATTCCTGTTGGCCGCGTTTCGTTCAGGCTGGCTGGCACCGGCTGGCCCGGACGTCAACGCCTTCGAACGGGAGATGGCGCAACGGATCGGAGTCGACCACGCGGTCGCCGTCAACGCGGCGACCGCTGGCCTGCATCTGGCACTTCTTGCGCTCGGCGTAGGGCCGGGCCAGGCGGTCGCGGTGCCCACGTTGACCTTCGCGGCCACCGCCAACGCCGTCGCCTACACCGGAGCGGTCCCGGTCTTCGTCGACTGCGACGACCAGTCGGGCAACATCGACGTCGATCTGCTGGCCGAGTTGCTGGCCCGCCCCGACCGTCGCCGTCCTCCGGTCCGGGCAGTGATACCGGTCGACATGTTCGGACGCTGCGCCGACTACGACGTGATCATCCCGCTCTGCGCTGCGTACGACGTGCCGGTCGTCGAGGACGCGGCAGAGGCACTGGGGGCCACCCTGGCAGGTCGGCCGGCCGGGGCGTTCGGTCGGGTCGGAGTCTTCTCCTTCAACGGGAACAAGATCATGACTACCTCCGGCGGCGGTATGGTCGTCACCGACGACGAGGCGCTCGCCCGACGGTGCCGTTACCTGGCCAGCCAGGCACGCCAGCCGGTGGCGCACTACGAGCACACCGACATCGGCTACAACTACCGGCTGAGCAACCTGCTCGCCGCCGTCGGCCGGGCACAGTTGCGGCGGCTGGACGGCATGATCGCCCGTCGCAGGGAGACCCGCCGGCGGTACGCGAAGACCTTCGCCGGCGTTCCTGGAGTTCGACTGCTCGGTGATCTCGGTGACGCGGCCGATCTCGGCGCCAACGCCTGGCTCACGGTGGTCGTCGTGGACAGCACGGTCGCCGGCTGGGAAGCGGCCGAACTGGGCAGATTTCTCGCGGATCAGCGTATCGAGACGCGACCGGTGTGGAAGCCGATGCACCAGCAGCCGGTCTTCGCGTCCGCGGACCGGATCCTCACCGGAGCGGCGGACCGGCTGTTCGCGACCGGCCTGGCGCTGCCCAGCGGCTCTTCGCTCGGCGACGAGCAGATCAGCCGGGTCCTGAGCGCCATCACCGCCTTTCTCGACGGTGCCCGGACTGCCCGATGACCGCGGCTGGACTCGTCATCGTGGGCTGCGGGGGGCACGGCCGTGAGGTGTACGACATCGTCACGGCGATCAACAACACTCGACAGCAGCCACCCTGGCAGGTGCTGGGCTTCATCGACGATGACCCGAGGCCGGCCGACAAGGAGCGTCTGGACCGTCTCGGCGTGCCGCTGCTCGGCGCGGTGAGCTGGTTGGCCGGCCGGACCGATCCACCGGCTCATGTCATCGCCATCGGGTCGCCCACGGCGCGTCGGTCGGTCGGTCGGCGTATCGGTCCGGCCGGGCCCGGCCGGCCCCGGTCGGTCGCCGCGACCCTGATCCATCCCGCCGCGACGGTTGGCCAGGACAACAGCTTCGGGGCGGGCACGGTGCTGTTCGCCGGTGCCCGGGTGACCACCAACGTCACCTTGGGCCGGCACGTGCATCTCAATCAGAACTGCGTAGTCGGGCACGACACCACGGTCGGGGACTACAGCTCGATCAACCCGCTGGCGGCGGTGTCCGGCAACTGTCGGCTCGCCGATGCGGTCCTGGTCGGTACAACCGCAGCAATCCTGCAGGGACTACAGGTCGGCGCCGCCGCGACGGTCGGTGCCGGTGCCTGTGTCGTGCGCGACGTGCCGTCGGACGTCGTGGTCAAGGGAGTTCCGGCGCGATGATCACACCGCACGTGATCGACAGGCGTCGATGATGGGAGAGGAGCGACCATGCGGGTGGTAGTGATGCTCAAGACGGCGGAGGGCGGTCGGTGGGTCGTGCCCCAGGTCGTGGAGTTGCGACGGCGTGGAAACGAAGTGATCGTGCTGCTGCCGGCGGGCCCTGGTCGGCTGCGTGAACAGTTGCACCGGGCCGGTGTGCCGATGATCGATTCGCCGTTCCAGTTTCGCTTCCGGCCAGGCGTGTCGACGTTCGTGCAGCTGCATCGGTTACGTCGACTGCTCCGTCGACTGCGCCCCGACGTGGTGCAGTACCACCACTACCATGCCGCGTTGGCGGTCCGGCTCTGCGCACCGGGCCTCGACCTGGCCCGGGTGTTCATGGTTCCCGGTCCGCTGTTTCTCGAATCCGGGGTGATTCGTGCGGCCGAGCGGATTCTGTGCCGACTCGATGACGCCGTCATCGCCGGCAGTGGGCACACCGCCGAGCTGTACCGGAAGCTGGGCCGGCCCGACCGCACCCTGTTCGCCATCCCGTACGGCGTGGACACGCGATTGTTCCGTCCCGTGGACGCCGCGACACGGGCCGCTGCTCGCCACCAGCTCGGTCTGCCGAACGACACGTTCGTGGTGATCATGGTGGCCTACGTCTACGCGCCGAAGTCGCTGGTGCATCGGGGAACCGGGATCAAAGGTCACGCCATCCTCCTCGACGCGTGGCGCAGGTTCCACCGAGACTGCCCGGCCTCGCGGCTCATCCTGGTGGGTAGTGGTTGGGATGCGGCGGGGGAGGAGTACCGGCAGGAACTCCTCGGCCGATTCGAGGTGGCGGGCGAGCCGAGCATCGAGTGGTTCGCCGGGGTGATCGACGTTGGACGGTACTACGCGGCGGCGGATGTCAGCGTCAGCCCGTCACTGTCGGAGAATCACGGCGCGGCGCTGGAGGCCGGGGCGTCAGGTGTGCCGTCGATCGTCTCCGACGCGGGCGGGTTGCCGGAGACCGTGTCGGCGGGCAGCGGGTGGGTGGTGCCCGCCGGCGACGTGGCGGCGCTGCTCGCCGCGCTGCACACCGCACAGGCGGAGTTCCGTGCTGGCGACCTGGACCGGCGTGCGGCTCGCGCGCGGGAGCTCGTGGAGCGGCAGTTCGACAGCGGCGACTGCGCCGGCGCGGTGGCTGATGTCGTCGAGGTGGCCGGGGGACTGCACCCGGTGCCGCGTCGACGTCGACGGTTGGTCGGAACGGTCCCCGGGTAGGTCCGGTGTCGGTAGCCATGGGGATCGCTTCTCAAAGAACCCGCGATATCTGTACTTTTAGGTCATATCCGTCTGTTAGCCTAAATCAGGTTATAGCGGAAATTGCCTTGCTGCTGGACGGGGGCACTGTGGACAACCTTTCAGGATCCGCGACCGGCATGATCGCGGTCAGTACGGAGGCGCGGCTGCGGCGCACGCCCGATGGCGCCGTGTGGACCGTGGCCGGGCCGGCGCACTCCTTCTGGACCCGTTACCTGTCGGCCTTCGAGCGCGTCCGGCTGCTGGCCAGGGTGATGGACGTCCCAGAACCCCCGGCAAAGGCATCCAGGGTGGATGGCAGCGGAGTCGAGATCTGGCCGCTACCGTACTACGTGGGCCCCGGTCAGTACCTGCTGCGCCGCAGGGTGTTGTGTCGGTCGCTGCGTGACGCCCTCGACGACGTCGCGGCGGTGATACTCCGCGTACCGTCGCCGATCGCCACTCTCGTGGTGCCGATCCTGCGTCGCCAACGTCGCGGGTACGCCGTCGAGGTCGTCGGCGATCCGCAGGACGTGTTCGCCCGCGCAGTCGTGCGCCATCCGATGCGGCCGCTGCTTCGCCATTGGGCTGTCCGTGCACTGCGGGAGCAGTGCCGGTTTGCCACCGGCGCGGCCTACGTCACTGAGACGCACCTGCAGAATCGATATCCACCCGGGCTGCATACGGTCGCCACCTCGTATTCCAGTATCGATCTGCGGCCGGCAGCGTTCGTCACCGAGGCGCGAACCCCACCGCCGCCCGGTGCGCCAGTGACGCTGATTTCGGTTGGTTCACTCGAACAGATGTACAAGGGCATCGACGTTCTGCTGCTGGCGATGTGTGAGCTGAACCGCAGCGGCGTCCTGGTGAATCTCGTACACCTGGGCGACGGCCGGTTTCGTCCACGGCTGGAACGCCTCGCTGCCCGACACGACCTGACCAATCGGGTCATGTTCACCGGTGACCTGCCCGCAGTCGAGGTCCGGCGCTGGCTCGACCGAGCCCATCTGTTCGTCCTTCCATCCCGAACCGAAGGATTGTCCCGAGCGCTCATCGAAGCGATGGCCCGCGGCCTGCCGGCGGTCGGCACCCTGGTCGGCGGCACCCCGGAACTGCTCGACCCGGACTGTCTGACGGCCGCCGGCGACCCGGCAGCCCTCGCGGAGGCGATCGGGCGGCTGCTGGCCGACCAGCAGCGGATGGCCGAAGTCGCTGCGCGCAACCTTGCCCGGGCCCATGAGTACCGCACCGAGGTACTGGCCCCCCGCCGGGCCAACTTCTACCGGACGATCCGGATGGCCTGCCGCCCCTCGCGGGTGTCACCCGCCGTGGCAGTACGGGAACATGCTTCCGCGAGCTGAGCCCCGCCCGCCCGGGCAGCGCTCGGCCCGGCACACCCGCTCGCGGATACTCGCCGGCCGAGTCGCCTGGTCGCTGCTCGGCAACGCCGCCTACGCGCTGTCACAGTGGCTGGTGGTCATCAGCCTGGCCCGACTCGGCACCCCCACGATGGTCGGGCAGTACACGCTCGGTCTGGCGATCGGCACCCCGATCGTACTGCTGGCCAGCCTGGCGCTACGAAACGTTCTGGTCACCGACAGGGCCTCGGGCTACCGGTTTGCAACCTACCTCAGGCTGCGGGTCGGCTGTATGACGGCCGCGTTCGCCGCGATCGTCGTCGTCGCGGTGACCGTCGGCACCGATACCACCATGGTGATCGTGCTGGTCGGAGCAGCCAAAGCGGTCGACGGTCTGGCCGACATGTACTACGGGCTGTTCCAGCGCCAGGGGCAGATGCGGCTGATTGGCATCTCCATGACCGTCAACGCTGTGCTGACAACCGTCCTGGTTGCCACTGTCCTCGCCACCACGGGTGATCTCGTCTGGGCGGTGACTGGTTCGGTGGCTGCGTCCGCGCTGGCCGGCGCCGTGTGCTGGAGCCAGCGAAGTTGGTCCAGCGGGACCGGTAGTGACAGCGGGACCGGTAGTGACAGCGGGTCACCGCAGGTCGGCTCCACCCTCGGTCTACGCCCTCTGGTGCTGCTGGCAGTTCCGGTCGGCCTGGCGTCGAGCCTGACCGCGTTCGCGGTGAGCATCCCGCGCTACGCGGTCGAGGCGACTCTGGGTACGGCGGAACTCGGCGTTTTCGCGGCGCTCGGCATTGTCGTGGTCGCGGCCAGCACGACGACCGGTGCGCTGGCACAGGTGCTGCTGCCGGCAATGACCCGGCTGTGGACCGCCCGGCGTGCCGACCGGCTGTGGACGCTCACCTGGCAGCTGGTCGCGGCGGCGATGGTCGGGGGCGCGGTCGTGGTTCCACTGGCAATGGTGTGGGGCCGTGACGTGATGGGGCTGTTGTACGGGCCGCTCTACGCGGGCCACGCCGGGATTCTGGTGATCCTCACCGTGGCCGTCGCGGTGCAGACCGCCGTCTACTTTCTCGATACGGCATTGTTGGCGATGCGCCGGTTCGGCACGGAACTTTTCGCTGCGGTGGTGATGGTGCTGACCGCAGCACCGGCGGCGTTGCTCGTCCCGCAGTACGGACTGGCCGGCGCGGCGTGGGCGGTGACCATTCCAGCGGTTGTCCAGTTCCTGCACAAGTCCGTCCTGGTGTACCGGGCGCTGCGAACCGGGATCGTCGGCGGGCGCAACCGAGCCAAGGACCAGGCGGCTGTGCGGGCTACCGCACAGCCACCTCACGAGGAGAGGCCAAGATGGACTCATACACCCGTTTCCGAATCGATGCGGTCCTCCGCGCCATGAGCGATCCGATCCGAACGATGCGGCTGCTCCGCTCGGGTATCGGATGGCGACGCATCCGCTATCTGCTGCGCACTCCGGTCCGCCGCGACCTTTCCAGGACCACCGGCGGGTTGGACGTTCGTCAGTACTCGGCCTACGACGACTACGTAGCGCATCAACGGACCAAGCTCGAGCTGCTGGACCTGAACGACTACGACCGGGCGTTCCGCGAGGCACTCGCCGGACGGCTCGCCCACGACCGGGTCTGGGCGGGCCGCACGGTGCTCTGCCTGGCGGCCCGGATCGGCAGCGAGGTTCGGGCGTTCCACGACGTCGGTGCCTTCGCGGTAGGTGTCGATCTCAATCCCGGTGAGCGCAACGAGTATGTGCTGCATGGCGACTTCCACGAGTTGGTGTTCCCGGACGCGTCCGTCGACGTGGTGTACACCAACTCACTCGACCACGCGCTGGACCTCAAGCGCCTGGTGCACGAGGTGGATCGGGTGCTGCGCCCAGGCGGCACCTTCCTGGTCGATGCTCAGGCCGGTGCCACGGACGCCGAGTTCGATGAGTGGGCCGCGACGGTATGGCAGGAGATCGACGATCTGGTCTGTCTTGTCGAGAAGTACGGGCTGCGGGTGATCCGGCGCCGGGACATCACGGCACCATGGCGGGGTGAGGAACTGACGTTCCGCCGGCCGGTGCCCGGCGAAGCGGCGTCCGATAGTTCGAGCTGATCCCAGGCCGGATCAGATGCCGCGTCAGTTCGCTCACCGTCGCGCGGCACGACCTCGGCCGTGTCTCAGCGTGCTGACCGCCAGGGCCACGGCGACCACCGTGGCCAAGGGCAGGAAGTACTTCAGGAAGAACCACATGTAGTTGCCCGCGTCGTTGAGTAGCACCATCGGAGTGGCGATGCTCAACATGGGAGCGAGCAGCCGGGCGGCCAGGCTGCCGTTGCGTCCGATGTCCAGGTACCGCTGGCGGCACCAGCGGGTGAAACCACCGAGCAGCAGAAACGACAGGATCGCCCCGACCGGCCCGAAGTTGAGGGTCGCCTCGCCGGCGAGTCCGTAGATGCGCGAGGACCGGTATCCGGATTCGTACATCCCGACACCGGTGGTCAGGTCGGTGCCAAGGTGAACCTTGTCCGATGGCCGGTACGGCAGGAGGGTGGACGGCACCGGCAGCAACATCGCGTTGACATAGGAGGAGCCGTGTCCCAGGTCGCTGGATCCCTGCCGGCTGCGCTCCAGGACGAGCGCCTGCACGTCGGCCCGGCTGAGGTCGCCGAGTAGCAGGGTGGGCAGGTCCCGGCCGGTCCGGGCGGAGACATCGGCCACCGTCTCCTGACCGTGGATGATCCCTAGCACCTCTGTTCCTGCCCCTTTGTAGAGGCCGTACGAGTAGAGGAAGACTCCGGTGCTCAGCGCGGTGACGACGAGCACCCGCCAGGAGACGTGGCGTACCAGCAGGTGGACCATGATGAAGCCGAGCACGATCGGCCACAGGGTGTTGCTGCGACTGCCGCGTAGTCCGCCGACCATGAACTGCAGCGCGGCAAGGCTCGTCAGTAGCAGAAAGATCAGCCAGGGTCGGCGCGCCAACTCGTTGCGCCAGCGCACCAGAGCCAGTGCAAAGCCGATCAGCGGGAACGACTCAGCCACGATGAGCAGCCAACCCAGGTTGTCCAGCGCGGCGCGGTCCTGGGTGTAGGCGTTGATCAGTTGACCCGGTCCGCCCATCAGCAGGACGAGAGCACCGAATGCGAGTATCCCGGCCGTGACCGCGAGCAACCCGAACACGTACAGGACGTCGGGCCTGAGCTCTGTCGTGGCACGCCCGGCGGCCGCCGGGGGGTGGGCCGGAGTCCTACGGCCGGCGCGGGACGGTATCGCCAGTACCCCACGGTAGAGGCAGAGCCCGGCGGTGTTCACCAGTGCCATGGAGCCGAGCGCAGCCGGCCAGTCGGCGGACGACAACAGAAATCGCGGCCAGTGGTCGAGTACCACGTGCAGGATCGGTGTGAGGTAGAAGAAATGGAAGCCGGCAACGCTGAGGATCGCCTGTGGATCGAGTAGGTCGGTGCGCCGACGCAGCCAACTGATGGTTTCCACGGAGATCAGCGCCCCAGCGGTGGTCACCGGCACGATGAACCAGTGGCGCACCTGCGGGAACAAGACCATCGCGACGGTGCTCGCAGCGGTGACCGCGATCATGGCCAACACCCAGTCGTAGCGTTGTGTCACGACCTGCCCACGAGCTGGGAGCCGGTGCGGCGCCCGGACGGTCTCGTCTGTTGTGACACCGCCCATCTGATCGGCCTCCGTCGGTGGTCCGTACCGAAGCTGTACTGGTTCGGATGCCCGGCGGGAAGTCATCCGCTGACTACTACAGAGGTCAGAGTGACTCGGCGGTCGCCGACGTGGTGGCGAGCCGTCGGCGGGTGTCCAGCACCAGGGGAGCTTCGGCGAGTAGCTCGTAGTCGATTCCGTCGTGGTCGGTGAGTACGACGACCGCGTCCGCGGCGACGACCTGGTCCACGGTGAGCGAGACTGGCAACACGAAGGGCGGCATCTCGTCCGGCCGGAGATGCGGATCGACGGCCAGGACCTGGGCGCCGGCGAGATGCAGCAGTTCGGCGACGCGTACGGCTGGGGATTCCCGGCAGTCGCCGCTGTTGCGTTTGTATGCCAGACCGATCAGCAGGATCACCGCACCGTTGAGTGCTCGACTGTGTCGGTTCATCAGGCTGGTCAACCGTTCCATGACGTAGGTCGGCATGTAGTTGTTGACGTCGTTGGCCAACTCGACGAATCGGAAGGTGCGGCCGAGACTGCGCTTGACCTCCCATGACAGGTATGACGGGTCGACCGGCAGACAGTGACCACCGACACCGGGACCGGGCGTGAACCGCATGAATCCGAACGGTTTGGTGCTGGCGGCGTCGATCGCGTCCCAGATGTCGATTCCGAGCATGTGCGAGTACATCGCGAGTTCGTTGACCAGGGCGATGTTGACGTGCCGGAAGGTGTTCTCCAACAGCTTGGTGGTCTCCGCCTCGCGGGTTCCCCGGACCGGTACGGTCTGCTGAACCAGACCGTCGTAGAACGCCCGTACCGCGGCCAACGATTCGGCGGTGATACCGGAGACCACCTTCGGAGTGTTCACGAAGGTCCATTCGCGGTTGCCCGGGTCGATGCGCTCCGGGCTGTAGCCCAGATGGAAGTCCAGACCGGCGTGCAGCCCACTACCCTTCTCCAGCAGCGGGCGGAGCAGTTCCTCGGTGGTGCCCGGGTAGGTTGTCGACTCGAGGATGACCGTTGCCCCGGGGGTGAGGTGCCCGGCCAGCGAGCGTGCCGCATCCTCGATGTAGCGCAGGTCCGGGGTGCCGTCGTGCAGCGGGGTCGGCACGGTGATCACGGCTGTGGCGAATCCGGCGGCATCGGCGTAGTCGGTGCTGGCCGTGTAGCGGCCGCTCGTCAGGGCCGCACGGAGTTCGTCGTCGGGAACGTCCTCGACGTATGACGAACCGTCGCACAACATCCGGATCCGCTCGGCGTTGGTGTCGAGACCGACGACGTGATGCCCGACCTGTACGGCGCGCATCGCCACCGGTAGCCCGACGTACCCCTGACCGACGATGACTACCGGAGCGTCCGTCATATCCCCGCCACCTCCGAACTGAGCGTGCAATACAGACATAAGCGATCTAAGCATCTATTCGGGGTCTGGGAGCCGGTTTTCGGCAATGCCCGGCCAGGCCGGGAGCCGTAAATCAGTCGCCGCCGCAACCCCGGTACGCGACGATCTGAGTCGTGTCGACTGCCACCGATGAACCCGTACTGCCGGCCGGATACACCCAGCGTCCGCCTGCCGTAGCGGACGCACCGGCCATCTTCGACCTGATCGCGGCGTGCAACACTGCGGTCATCGGCCGCCCGGACTACACCCTGGTCGAGGTCGCCGATGAACTCGCCGATCCCGATTTCGACCCGACGAGCGACGGTTGGCTGATCCACGACCCGCACGGCCGACTCGTCGGCTGGGGATGGGCCTGCCGCAAAGGGCTCAGCGACACGGTCGACATCGACGTCCACCATGTTCCGACCGAGCCGATCGTGGGTGAACGACTGTGGCGCCAGGCGCAGCGCCGCGCCGTCGCCATCGCGGCCGGGCTCGGCCATCCGCGCGCGGTGCTCGACGCAAGCTGCTACCGGCAGGACACCGCGACGGCGGCCCGGCTGGCCGGCTACGGATTCACCGTCGCGGCGGTGTTCAACCGGCTGTTCCTGGCGCACCACCCGGCGAGTGTCCCCGCTACCCCAGACGCCCCGGACGGGGTCCGGATACGATCCACCGCCGATGATCCGGCGGTCCGCCACGACGCCTGGGCGGTGCACCAGGCGGCCTTCGCCGACCATTTCGGGTTCGCGGCGAAGTCGTACTCCGACTGGGTGACCTACCTCTGCGCACACAGCAGCCACGACTGGGCACTGGGGGAGGTCGCCTACCGAGGTCCGGTACCAGTTGCCATGGTGCTGCGCTCACACGCCTTCGTGGAGGACGAGCGCAGCGGGTACGTCTGGCTGCTCGCCGTGCATCCCGACTGGCGGGGACGCGGTCTCGGTCGGCTGTTGCTGCGTCGCGCGCTCGTCGCCGACGCTGCCAGCCGGCGGCGGGGCACCTTTCTCCACGTCGACACCGACCCGGGTCGACCCGCTCTCGGTCTCTACCTCGCCGAGGGGATGCGACCGGTCCAAGTGATCGATGCCTGGCGCCGGATCGTGCCGGCGACCGGCTAGCTCGGCCGTGGTCCGCAGCATCGCCTCGTCGAACAACGACCCGTCGACCGGCGTCAGCGAGGCAGTCATCGTCACCACGACGACCGTGGTGTCCACCTGAGCGAGTCCCAGTGCGGTCGTCGCGGTCACCCGCCCGGCCCCACGACCGAGAGTCTGCACCAGGTCCACCCGCCAGGCCCGGTCACCGGCTGACGGAGCCGGGCGGGTGACCGCCTGGACCCTGAGCCCGGAGGGCTCGTCGGTGAACTCCCGACAGGCGATGGCGGCGCGGTCCGCGGCGGCGAAGACCAGATCCACCGGATCGCGGTAGGACACCACGTCGATCTGCAGGGTGATGCGGCTCAGCGAGTCGGAGTCGGCCGTGCCGGACGTGGCGTACCGCGCGACTCCGTGCCCGGTCCGGTGGGCCATGCCGCTGCGCAGATAGTCCTCGATGATCGACGGATGACAGCCGGCCTGCCTCGCCCGGCTCGGCGGCGGGTCCGGCAACGGGTCGGCCCGCCACGTCGGATCGAGCACCTGCTCGATCACCCGAGCCACCCGGTTCGCCACGCCGGTGTCCACACCCGCGGTCGCGGGCGAGGCGGGCGGGTGTCGGGAAGCGGAAGCCGCCGGGGCCGACGCACCCGGCGGACCGGCCGGTCCGGCGGGCTCATCCGAGCCGGCGTCCGCCGGTCCTGCTGCGGGTGTCCGGTGCCCCGCCGGCGCGTCGACGACGCCGGCCGGTGGCCGGGCCAGCATCGTCGCGGTGGTGCCTGGATCGGCCCCGAACCCGACCGGGAACACGATCGCGCCGACGGTCAGCCCGGCAAGGGCGCCGAGCACGGCGTTGCCGGGCCGGGGCCGGGCACCGAGAAGACCGGACCGGCCGGCGAGCAGTATGCCCAGTAGGCCGACCGTGACCACCATGGCGGCTGTCGCGGCGGTGACGATCGGCGGTGGTCCGGCCCATGGGTCGAGATGCCAGACGACGGACGCGGTACTTGTCGCGCCGATACTCGCTGCCACGCCGGTCGCCCCACCGGCGTACCAGCTGGCGATCCGCCGCAGGCCGGGCCGGCCACGGCCAAGGCTGCGGAGCCCGATCGGCAGGCCGGCGACGACGGCGGCCAGCAGCACGAACCGGACGCTGGCCGACAGCGGTACGGCGAGTGTGGAACCGGCCAGCTTCACGACGCCGGCCAGCCCGGCGCACACCGGCGTGATCAGCCAGGGCCAACCACGCAGTCCCGATGCCCAACCGGTCCGACCGGTGACGATCCGGTTCAGTTCGACGCGGACCACGGGGTCGAAGGCGGCCGGCCGTAGCGGAGCCCGGCCGAGCGCGGCCGGGACCACGACCGTGGCCTGTCCTGCGATGCTGCGCACGCTTTCCACCCGTTGGCCGCCGATGCGCAGTGTCGGCAGGTCAGCGGCACGCAATCCGTACTGCCGACAGAGTTCCGCGAAGCGGACGTCCACCAGCGGATGCGCCCGGCCATGCCGGGCCGACCTCGCGGTGTCAACCAGGCCGGCGAGTGTCAGGCAGGCCAGGCCGAGGCCGAGTGCGACAGCGGCTCCGGCGACCATCAGCAGCCCGACCGATCGGGTAGCTTCGGCCAGGCACGCCGTAGCGTCGCCCCTGTCCGGGCCGCACAGCACCAGGGCGTCCGTGTAGGCAAGACCGGTGGGTCGGTAGGCCGAGGCCAGGAATCCGCCGACCGCCGTGCCGAGTGAGGCCAGGCAGGTTCCGATGGTCAGGACCGGCCACGCGCTGTCCCGCCTACGAGCCATGGTCGGTGGAACTCCTCAGATTGATTACCTAGAGTAGCTAAATAGGTGCGCAACGTTAGTCATCATGGGGTATCAGGCCCCGTAGGTCCAGACCTGTGTCCGGTGATCCGTGTCGACCCTGGTGGGGTAGCCTCGGGCGCACTCCGGGAGGTGCGAGTCGAATGGACGAACGGGTCGGCAACGACCAGCGCAATCAGGTCGTCGAGCTGCTCAACGAGGCGCTGGGCGGCGGGTACCTCGACCTCGCCGAGTACGAGCGGCGGCTGACGGATACGACCGCCGCCCAGACGACGGGCGAGCTGGTGGGGCAGCTGGCGGACCTGCCGGCGCGGTTCCACTGGGATCCGCGTACGCCGGCGGTCCCCGTGCCTTCTGCCGCCGACCGTTCGGTGGCGACCCGGACCACCCTGGCATTGGTCTGCGCGATCAGCGCGTTGCCGTTGGCGGCCTGCTACGGACTCGGCGCGCTACCCGGCCTGGTGGCGGTCGCGCTGGCCGGGGCCGGCCGGCGTTCGCCGCAGCGGCGGGCCCAGGCGCTGGCTGCCACCGGCATCGGTGTACTGGCTGTGGTGTTGTCGGTGGCGGTCGTCGCCCTGCTGCTCACCGTCGCCTGACCCGTCCCGCCCGTAGGGCACCCGCAACCGCTGATCCCGACAACGTGCCACCTTCACGGTGTACGGATCCACAAACGATCAGTTGGCCGGATCGTCAGTGGTATGCGCCAGACCCAGTTTGTTCTTCGCGCCGTACTCGTCCTGCTGCTGCTGCTGTGTGTCACCGCCTGCACCGCGACCAGCGCCAAGTGCCGCAACACCCGGTGCACCGTGGCGGTCAAGACCACCAGTTCGACGAGTGCCGAGATTCTCGGATACCAGGTGACGTTCGAGGATCTGGTCGCCGGTCGGGTGACGGTCGGGTATGCCGGCGAGCGGCATCCGATCGCAGCCGGGCAGACGGCGACCGTGGGCCCGATGACGGTGACGGTGGCAATCGCCGAACCCGGCCGGGCGGAGCTCTCCATCACTGCGGACCAGCGTGGTGGCGACAAGGGGCTGCGGCGCCCGAGCGGAGCCTCAGCGCTTAATCCAGAAGCGTAACTCGCGTGGATCGAGGCAGGTGAGCACCGCTTCGTGCAGGATCATGCTGGCGGCCCGGGCGAGGACCAGGTCGAGTTGGCTGGTGCGTCCGTCCGGCAAGCGAAGGTGGACGGTTCCGGTGCGGCGGTCCACGGCACAACCGAGTGGCAGCTCGGTGGGGCGCCCGCCAGCCGTCCGTACGAAGATCCGCAGCTCGACAAGTCGGTCGGTCGTGCGCTGCCGGGCGGTCCGGGCCGGGGGTGCCGCCGCCGTTGGTTGGCCGAGGTCCTCTCGGCCCTTGGGCCGGCTGCCGTTGATGGTGTCAGCGCGGCCGGCCGTGGCGGCCGGACGTTGGCCGGGGTGCGCCGGATCGTTTCGGCCAGTACCGGCCCCCGGCCGACCCGCTGGCCGGCGTAGCGGGCGGGCAGGTGCTGCGGTGCCCTGTCTGCCGAAGGGCCCGGTCGGCGAGTCCGTTCGGACGGGGATGGGCGGCCCCGGTGGGGGCTGCGGGCCTACCCGGTGCATCAGTTCGGGGCGGCCCAGTACGACGGTGTCGACGCCGGTGCCCTCGGCGCCGGTGACGCGGTAGCGGATCGTCGCCGCCGTGGAGGATCTGGTCAGTACCACTCCGGATCGCCACGCTCCCGCCCGGTGGATCCAAATCAGATCGCCCGGCTGGTAGTCCGCAGATGCGCCTGGGCGCCCGCCCTCGGCTGAGGGTGAGCCGCTGCTCATGGCCGTGCGACCAGGGGGACGTACCACATTGTCGTGAGCTGCCTCTGATCGCCGGGACTGGTGATGTGCCGCCTGACGACGATACTTGCCTATTGACTCCGGCGGCAGATGTGATTGCCAGGTGCCTATTTGGATATTGCGGACCAGTCACCGTGGTACGCGGTGCCGCGTGTCCGATTGTCTTCCGCGAAGTGCACCGGGTGGCCCGACTGCGGCCTGGTGGCCTGCGAGAACTCGCAGGCCACCAGGCCGCAGCCCGTTCACCAATAGTGTTTGCGTCCACCGACCGGTCGGCCGACCGCGCCGAGGATGAACAGAACCGCACCGACGAGGAGCAGGATGATACCGAGGGTGTAGAGGATGGAAATGTTCAGCACCAGGCCGAGAACCAGCAGGATCAGTCCGAGCAAGAGCATCTGAGGCTCCGTTCCGAGAGGTGTTCGGGGGGACGTCCCCAAGTACCCAGGGGCTTCCATGATTCAAACCGGGTACGCGGGATCGGGCGATCGCAGCGAAAGATCAGACCAGCTTCCTAGGACGCTCTCCGGGCTGTGCCGCCGCTCACACCATTCAGTCCACGAGGAACCAAAGCCGCCGTACGTCTTAAGTGGATTGCCATGTCGCGTTCGATGAATCTCCGAACGCCTAGGTGGGCGGGAGCCGGCTCGACCGCCTACCTAGATGATCAAGACCCCGGTTGGGGGAGAGGCCTGGACCGGAGGGTCAGAGCCGAGTGGACACGCCGTCGAGGAAAACGGCCGTGCAGTCTGCGACGAGCCGGTTGAGGGAGTACTTGCTGCCGGGCTTGAACCAGCGCACGGTCAGCCAGATCGCATCCCTGGTCAGCCGGTGGAACGTCCTTGGATCTACATCAGAACGAAGTGATCCGTCCCGCCGCCCGGCGTCGATGACGCTCAGCCAGACTCCGTCGAGTTCCCTCGCGACAGCCTTGAGGTACCCGAAGCGCGGAAGCGCACGCAGGTAGTTCGCGTCCTTTTGATGGATCTCGGTGGCGTGCGGGTGTGCGGCGGCGACCTCCAGCGATGCCCGGATCAACTGCCGCAACTGTTGTTGCGGTTCGGAAGACTCGGTGAGTACCTGTTGGTAGCGGCTGCGCAGGTCGGCCAGGTAGACCGAGAGGATCTCGTCGACCATGGCCTCTTTGGACTCGAAGTGGTGGTAGAGACTGCCGGACAGGATCCCGACGTCGTCGGCGATCTCGCGCACCGTGGTGCCGGCGACACCTCGGCTGGCGAAGAGTATGCCGGCTCGGTGGAGTATTTGGTCTCGGCGGCTGCGGGAAGTCAACCTTGTCTCCCAGATGGCGTGTCGAATGAGCGAACATTTGCTTGGCACCTTCCGCGACGGGCAGCCAACGACGCGGTTTCGCCGGATCCGGCAGTCAACCATCGTGGCAGTCTGACCTATGTGATCAGTGGCCGGGGTAGGCCACATCGAGAGCGGAGAAGGTACGTAGCCAGTGTAGGACCTGGCACGGACACCGGAGTATGGCGTATTGCCCCTCAGTCCAGTGTGTTTGGTGCCTGCCCCGTCACGCTGTCCGTCGGCTCAGTATCAAGGTCA
Organism: Micromonospora sp. LOL_023; assembly: GCF_048060115.1. NCBI lineage: Bacteria > Bacillati > Actinomycetota > Actinomycetes > Micromonosporales > Micromonosporaceae > Micromonospora > Micromonospora sp. LOL_023. The sequence continues at coordinate 51,089 of NZ_JBHMIM010000038.1, read as the reverse complement.
AGGGCAGGGACGTGGCCGGCCGGGCGGCGGCCACCACGGCCCCGGACGGTGACCCCCGAGTAGTGCAGCCGGCGGTGCACGTAGCTGTAGGAGACATCGAGTTCTGCGGCGATCCGGCGGATCGGCTGTCCGGCCAGGTAGCGTGCGACGATCTGTGCAGTCGTAGGGCGATCGGCTCGCGGGGTGGCCGGCATGACTGCTCCCTGCATCTGGCTGACGGTCCGTCGCTGGTCCGGGAACGGGTGGATCCGGACCGCTGTGACTGCGTCGCCTACGGGGCCAGCCAGGTTGACCTGCCAGGGTGTCGGATCAACGGCAAACCAGACCGCCGGCTGAGGTCGACCGGCTGCGGTCGGCCGACCAGATTGCGGTCAGGCCGCGCGGTCCTGGTTCAGCCAGCGGTCCCGGGCCCGACCGACACGGACCGACGCTCCACCGGTGATCAGACGCAGTGGTGTGCGATTCGGCGTCGGAGGCGCCTCGTCCAGCTCGACGCGCCATCGGGATCCGGCCCGCCGCTGCTCGCCTTCCGGCGAGTCGGGTTCGGTGTCGCGTCGCCCCAGGGCCAGCAACAGCAGGTAGCCCACGACCACCAGGCCGTGGCTGAGCAGGCGGGGGTAGTCGACCCTGCCAGTGATCACGTCGTTGACCGACAGCAGCGCCAGAACAGCCACGAAGGCGGTCAAAGTAGGCAGAATGCCGGACGGACGGGTTCGGCGTACGGCGATCCACGCGAAGCCGGCACCGAGCGCGACGTTCCACGCGGCGGATTCATGCCAGAGATGGTTGGGCGCTGTCCCACCGATCGCGTCGGCCACGTGCAGGTGACCGTCGGCCACGCCACCGATCTGGGCCGTGCCGAGCAGGAACTGGGCGACGCCGAGCAGCCCGAGCGCGTACCGCAGGATGGTGGTGATGCGGACCGCGGTCAACTTGCGGGGTCCAGGCAGCGCGTCGAGGACGGACTCGTCGACCGTGACCGCGGACTGTGGCGGGGTGCGGCCGGCAAGCGCGGTCACCGCCTCGGCGGTGGCGTACCAGGCGCGGCACCCGGCGCAGCCACTCAGGTGCTCCCGGGCGGTCGCCGATTCCGCCGCGCTGGTCTCGCCATCGAGTTCCGCCGACAACATCTCTCGAAATTCCGCACAGCCCACAGCTCAATAGTCGGTCCACCGGCCAGGACGGTTCCCGTCGGGGTGGGCTCATTCTCTCCGCCCGGGTGGTCGGTCCGATCGCCGAACCCGACGCGCCGGCCAGGCTGTTCCAGCGGGGGATGTGAAGGATAGTCTTCTGGCCATGCCGCATGCCGGACCGGACGATGAACAGATCACCTCGTGGGCGATGGCGGCCGGGGCCGGTGATCGGGCTGCGGCCACCGCCTTCATCCAGGCGACCCAGCATCATGTGCAGCGGTTCCTCACCCATCTGGTGGATGCCGCAGAAGCTGAGGACCTCACCCAGGAGACCTACCTACGGGCGATGCGTTCGATCCGGGGCTTCGCCGGCCGGTCCACGGCGCGTACCTGGCTCCTGGCGATCGCCCGCCGGGTCGCCGTGGACCACATCCGGGCCCTCGTTGTCCGCCCACGAGTCGCTGACCTGGACGATTGGCAGGCCGTCGCGGAGTCGACCAGTACCGGCCCCCGGTTCGAGGACGCTCTCGTGCTGCGGCAGTTGCTCGGTGGCCTCGACGCGGACCGGCGGGAGGCCTTCGTCGCCACCCAGGTCCTCGGACTGAGCTATGCCGAGGCTGCTGAGGTGTGCGACTGCCCGATCGGCACGATCCGTTCGCGGGTCGCGCGCGCCCGCCAGGACCTGGTGGCGGCGATGGCCGAGCCGGATCGGACCCCCGGGCAGCGGCTGCGCGCGATCAGCTGATCTTCCGACCAACCGGTCCGCCCGCCGCTGTCAGCGACCGGTTGTCGTCAGTGGCCGCGGCTGATCCATTCGGCGAGCTGCGGTGCTTCGGCGCCGATCGTGGTGCTGTCTCCGTGCCCGGTGTGCACCACGGTGGCGGCGGGCAGGGTCAGCAGTCGGTCCCGGATCGAGGCGATGATCGTGTCGAAGTCGCTGTACGAACGCCCGGTGGCACCGGGCCCGCCAGCGAACAGGGTGTCGCCGGTAAAGACCACCCCGAGGTCGGGGGCGTGCAGGCTGCAGGCTCCGGGGCTGTGCCCGGGGGTGTGCAGTACCCGCAGCACGGTGCCGGCGACCCTCAGCTGCTGGCCGTCGGTGAGTTCACCGTCCGGCGGCCGTTGCGGATGGACCTGGTCCCACAGCACCCGGTCGGCCGGGTGCAGCAGGACCGGCGCGTCGGTGGCGGCGGCCAACGCCGGTGCGACCCGGACGTGGTCGTCGTGGGCGTGGGTCGCGATGACGGCCCGCACGCTGCGCCCACCGATGACGGTACGGATGACGTCGACGTCGTGTGGTGCGTCGAGCACCACACACTCGGCGTCGTCGCCGATCACCCAGACGTTGTTGTCGACGTCGAAGGTCTGCCCGTCCAGCGAGAACGACCCGGAGGTGACGGCGTGGTCGATCCGGGCCGCCATCAGAACACCACCACCGAACGCAGCACGTCACCGTGGTGCATCTTGGTGAACGCCTCCTCGACCTGGTCGATGCCGATTTCCTCGGTGACGAACGCGTCCAGGTCGAGTCGACCCTGACGGTACAGCTCGGTGAGCATGGGGAAGTCGCGTGACGGCAGGCAGTCGCCGTACCAGCTGGACTTGAGCGCGCCGCCGCGGCCGAAGACGTCCAGCAACGGCAGCTCGACCCGCATGTCGGGGGTGGGCACGCCGACCAGGACCACGGTGCCGGCGAGGTCACGGGCGTAGAACGCCTGCCGCCACGTCTCCGGGCGGCCCACTGCGTCGATGACGACGTCGGCGCCGTGCCCGTCGGTGAGTGCCTGGATCGCCTCGACGACGTCGCCGGCGCGGGCGTCGACGGTGTGGGTGGCGCCGAAGCCACGGGCCCAGTCCAGCTTCCGTGGGTCGGTGTCCACCGCGATGATCGTCGTCGCGCCGGCGATCGCGGCGCCGGCGATCGCCCCGTCGCCGACCCCGCCGCAGCCGATCACCGCGACGGAGTCACCTCGACCGACGCCGCCGGTGTTGATCGCGGCGCCGAGGCCGGCCATCACGCCGCAGCCGAGCAGCCCGACGGCGGCTGGTCGGGCCGCCGGGTCGACCTTGGTGCACTGCCCGGCATGTACCAACGTCTTCTCGGCGAAGGCACCGATGCCCAGGGCGGGGGAGAGCGTGGTGCCGTCGGTCAGGGTCATCTTCTGGGCGGCGTTGTGGGTGGCGAAGCAGTACCATGGTCGGCCACGGACGCAGGCCCGGCAGGTGCCGCAGACCGCCCGCCAGTTGAGCACCACGAAGTCACCGGGGGAGATGTCGGTGACGCCGGGGCCGATCTGTTCGACGACGCCGGCCGCTTCGTGGCCGAGCAGGAACGGGTGGTCGTCGCTGATGCCGCCGTCGCGGTAGTGCAGGTCGGTGTGGCAGACGCCGCACGCCTGGACGCGGACCACCGCCTCGCCCGGACCGGGATCCGGTACGACGATCGTGGTGACCTCGACCGGCGTACCGGTGCTGCGGGAGATCACCCCTCTGACCTGCTGGCTCATCGGACCCCTCCTGAAACCTCGTCGTCTCACGCAGGTTCCGAACCTACCGCCGTCGGGGCCGGCGTGGAACCGGCCCGGTGGTTCCCACCTGACCAGTGGCGGTTCGGGCCGCACGCTGCGCGACGAGGCGGACAGGGCCCGGACCGCCGCGCATATCCTGGGCGTGATCGTCACTGGTGGTGGCGACCTGTGGGCGTGGACCGTCACCGACCGGACAGGGAGTTGACCCGTGCAGACCGTTTCGCTGCGTACCGCCGACCATTGCGGGGTGCGGTTGCTGACCCTCGACGATCCTGACCGGCGCAACGCGATCGGTACGCGGATGATGCGGGAACTCACCGATGCGGTGGCGGCGGTCGCGGCCGATCGGGACGCTCGGGTTCTGGTCGTCACCGGTGCCGGTAGCGCGTTCTGTGCCGGCGCACACCTCGACGAGATCTTCGGCGGACCGGTCCGTCCGGTCAGCCAGACCCGACGTGACCTGGAGGACATCTACCGCAGCTTTCTCGCGGTGCGTGACCTGGACCTGCTGACCATCGCGGCGGTGCAGGGGCCGGCGGTCGGTGCCGGACTCAACCTGGCGATGTGCTGCGATCAGCGGTACGCCGGCCCCAACGCCCGGTTCGGGGCGACGTTCACCCGCATCGGGCTGCACCCCGGTGGTGGCTGTACCTACTTCCTGGTCGACGCGCTCGGCCCGCAGCGGGCCATGCAGATCCTGCTCGACGGCGAGATGCTCGACGCTGTCCGGGCTCATGAACTCGGTCTGGTGCTGGAGGTGGTCGACGATCCGCTCGCCGTGGCGCTTGCCGCCGCCGGCCGCTACGCCGACCTCGATCCGCACCTGGTGCGGCACATCAAGCAGAGCGTTCGGATCGCCGCGACGGCTGGCCTGGACCCGTCACTGCAGTACGAGGCATGGGCCCAGGCCTCGTCCGCCAGCGATCCGGCGGTGCTGGCGACCCTGCTCGGCCGCCGACGCTGACGCGCTGTCACACCACGCCGATCGGGCCTTCCCGTGGGCCGGCCTCCTGCGCCGGCTGCACCGCGAGGGACGGGAAGTCCGCCAGGTCCCCGTCGGGTTCGGCGTCCCATTCGGGAAAGACGAGGTCACTCTGCAGGTAGAGGCAGAGCAGCTGGGTGAGATGTCGCAGACCTTCGAGGTGGGTGCGTTCGTGTCCGTGGGTGGCGTCCACCCCGAAGCCGAGCAACGCGATCCGGGCGTGGGCGCCGGCCTCCACGGCGGCCGCCACATCCGAGCGGTAGTAGTCGAACACGTCGCGGACCAGGTCGACGTCGTGTTCGGTGGCGAGTGCGGCCAGCTTGCGGGTCAGGTGGTAGTCGAACGGCCCGACGCCGTCACCCATCGCCAGGGTCGCGGCGTCCTCGCGGGACTGCTGCCCGGGGGCGACCACGGCCGCGTCGACCGAGACGATCTCCGCGACGTCAGGGTCGAGGCCGTGGCTGGCGCCGTGGCCGATCTCCTCGGTGCAGGTGATCAGCAGATGTGCGGTCACTGGCGGCTGCCGACCGGCGTCGACCATCGCCTTGACTGCGGTCAGCACCGCGGCCACCCCGGCCTTGTCGTCGAGGTGACGGGACTTGACGTATCCGCTGGGGGTGATGGTGGGTGCCGGCAGCATCGCGGCGAAGTCGCCGACGTCGATACCGAGTGCGCGCAGCCCGGCGATGTCGGTGACCTGTTCGTCGACGCGGACCTCGACCTGCTCCCAGCCGACGCCCTGCAGGTCGACGGCGTCGTTGTAGCGGTGTCCGCTCGCCTTCAACGGCAGCACCTGCCCGGTGACGACCCGGTCGAGGTCGTCGGTGAAGATCCGTACGTGGGCGCCTTCGGCGAACCGGGCGCTGTGAGTGCCGATCTGCTTGAGTTCGAGCCGGCCGTTCTCCTTGAGTCGCTTGACCATTCCGCCGATCGTGTCGGTGTGCACCACGATGGCCCGGTCCGCGCCGGTGATCCGGGGGCCACACAGCGAGGCGCTGAGCGCACCCCGCCGGGTGACCGTGAACGGCATGCCGAGCGCGGACAGCCGCTCCCCGACGTACTGCTGGACATGGTCTGTCCGGCCGGATGGGCTGGGGATGTCCAGCAGTTCCAGCAGCACCTGCTGCAGGTAGTCCAGGTCCAGTTTCAGTGGGGCGGGAAGGTTCGGGTCGGCCGGCATGCGAAGACCGTACCGTCGCCGCTCACGACGCTGTCGCCGCCCCGCCGGGACCGGCTGGTGTCCACCGCCGCTGCTGCGCGTTGGTGCCCGGGAACAACAGGTCGATGAAGCGTTCGGCGGTCGGCTGCGGTTCGTGGTTGGCGAGCCCGGGTCGCTCGTTCGCCTCGATGAACACGTGCTCCGGCTGATCGGGAGCGGACACCAGCAGATCCATTCCGGTCACCGGGATGGCGAGTGCCCGGCTGGCCGCGACGCACGCCGCGGCCAGGTCGGGATGCAGCCGGTCGGTCACGTCGTGGATCGTGCCCCCGGTGTGCAGGTTCGCGGTACGCCGCACGGTCAGCAGCTGCCCGGGTGGCAGGACGTCGTCCAACGCGTACCCGGCCTCGGCGACCACCTCCCGGGTCAGGTCGTCCAGCGGGATCTTCGACTCGCCGCCGGTGGCCGCGGCCCGCCGCCGGCTCTGCCGCCGGATCAGCTCGGTGATGGTGTGTACGCCGTCACCGGTGACCGCCGCCGGTCGGCGTACCGCCGCGGCCACCACCTCATGGTCGATCACCAGCACCCGCAGGTCCTCGCCCTGGTGCCGCTGTTCGATCAGCACCTCGGGGCAGTGTTGGCGGGCCAGGGCCACCGCGGTACGCAGCGCGTCGGGTTCGGTGACCCCGACGGTGATTCCGGTGCCCTGCTCGCCGCGGGTGGGTTTGACCACCGCCTCGCCGACCTCGGCGAGAAACGCCTCGTCGGCGGCGTCGCCGGTGGCGGTGCGGCCGCGAGGTACCGACAATCCGGCGTCGGCCAGTACCCGGCGGGTGACCCGTTTGTCGTCGCAGCGGCTCATCGCCACCGCCGAGGTCAGCTCGGACAGCGATTCCCGGGTGACGAGGGTGCGGGCGCCGTGGGTCAGCCGCAGCTCGCCCCATGCCGCGTCGATCACCTCGACCCGGATGCCGCGCCGCATCGCCTCGTCGGCGACGATCCGCGCGTACGGGTTCAGGTCGTCGTAGCCGTCGGGCATGCTGGCCAGGAAGAGCCGCTCGTTGATCGGGTTCTTGCGCTTGACGCACAACGTCGGGGTGCGCTCGAAGCCGAGCCGCTCGTAGAGCCGGACCGCGCCGTCGTTCTCGGCGAGGACCGACAGGTCGACGTAGATCCGGCCCCGGTCGGCGAGCCGGTTGGCGAGGGCGAGCAGCAGCGCCTGCCCGGTGCCTGGTGGGGCGTGCAGCGGGTCGACGGTGAGGCACCACAGGCTGGCTCCGTTGTCCGGGTCGTCGAAGACCGCGACGTGGTCGACCCCGGTGACGGTGCCGACGACCTGTCCGGTGACCGATTCGGCGACCAGGTGTACGAACTGTTCGGTGGCCGCGTTGTCGACCAGGGTCTGTACCGGTGCGGTGACCATGCCGTTGTGGGCATAGATCCGGTTGACGGCGTCGGCGTCGGCTTCGTCGCGTAGCGGGCGGATCCGTAGTCCGGGTTCCTCCGTGTCGGGTGCGTCGACCCGGCTCAGCGCGAGCCGGAAGGTCAGCGACGGGTCGATGAACAGCTCGTCCGGCAGCCGGGACACCAGCACGTGTGGGTCGGGAAGATAGATGCAGATGTCGCGGGAGCCGGCGGCTTCCGAACGCAGGACGTCGGCGACGTCCGACGGGTCGGCGAAGGTCTGGCCGAAGACCAGCCGGCCCCAGCCGCATTCCAGAATGATGTCGGCGCTGTCGACGGTTCTGGCCGGTGGGTCGCCAGGGACGATCGGGTCGCCGCCGGGGCCGATGCGTTCCCGGCGGGGTGGGGGGGAGTCGGGGCGGGGGACGCTCGTGTCGTCAGTCAATGCCATGACTCTGCAGCCACATCTCCAGCAGTCCGAGTTGCCACAATTTGTTGCCCCGAAGTGGGGTCAGTTCGGCGTTCGGGTTCCGCAGCAACGTGTTGACGTAGTCGTCGCGGAACAGCCCGCGGCGGCGGGCCTGAGGGGCGTGCAGGGCGTCGCGGACCCGGTCGAGGAGTTTGCCTTCGAGGTGGGTCAGACCCGGCACGGGGAAGTACCCCTTCGGCCGGTCGATCACCTCCCAGGGCAGCACCCGCCGACCGATCTCCTTGAGTACCCCCTTGCCACCCTGCGCCAGCTTCAGCTGCGGCGGGCAGGCGGCGGCCAGTTCCACGAACTCGTGGTCGAGGAACGGCACCCGGGCCTCCAGCCCGTGCGCCATCGTCATGTTGTCGACCCGCTTCACGGGGTCGTCGGTGAGCATCACGGTGGTGTCGATGCGCAGTCCGGCGTCGACCGCCTGCTCGGCTCCGGGCGCGGCCAGATGCGCGGCGACGTAGTCGCGGGCGGGATCCCCGCCGGTCAGGTACGCCGGGTCGAGTACCTGGGCGAGGCCGGCGGCGTCCCGGTCGAAGAACGCCGTGGCGTAGGTGTCGAGTGCCTGGTCGCGGCCGACCTGCGCCAGCGGCGGGTACCAGTGGTAGCCGCCGAGGATCTCGTCGGCGCCCTGACCCGACTGCACCACCTTGAGGTGCTCGGAGACGACCTGGCTGAGCAGGTAGAACGCGACGCAGTCGTGACTGACCATCGGCTCGCTCATCGCGGCGACCGCCGCTTCCAACGGCGGCACCAGATCCCGGGCGGCGACGCGGATCTGGTGGTGATCGGTGCCGAAGCGCTGCGCGACGAGATCGGAGTAGACGAACTCGTCGCCTTCCCGGCCGCCGACGGCGTCGAAGCCGATGGAGAAGGTGGCGAGTCCGCGCTGGCCCTGCTCGGCCAGCAGCGCCACCACGAGGCTGGAGTCCAGCCCGCCGGAGAGCAGGACGCCGACCGGCACGTCGGCGACCATCCGACGCTGCACCGCCGTGGTCAACGACTCGAGCAGGGCGTCCTGCCAGTCGGTCGCCGACCAGTCGGCGTGCCGCGGGTCGCGGGCGAACGGTGGATTCCAGTAGACGTGCTCGTCGACCCGACCGTCGGGTTGGTAGACCCGTACGGTCGCGGGCGGCAGCTTGCGGATCCCGGTCAGGATGGTGCGCGGTGGCGGCACGACGCTGTGGAAGCTGAGGTAGTGGGCCAGTGCGACCGGGTCGATACTGGTGTCGACGCCGCCGCCGGCCAGGAGCGCGGGCAAGGTGCTGGCGAAGCGGACGACGCCGGGTGTCTCGGTGACGTACAGCGGTTTGATGCCCAGCCGGTCGCGGGCCAGGACCAGCCGTCCGGTGTCCCGTTCGGTGATGGCCACGGCGAACATGCCGATCAGGTGGTCGACGAAGTCGACCCCCCATTCGGCGTACGCCTTGACGACGACTTCGCTGTCACCCTGGGAGAAGAACCGGTGGCCCCGTGCCTGGAGTTGTTCGCGCAACTCCCGGTAGTTGTAGACACATCCGTTGAAGACCCCGGCGAGGCCGGCCGCCGAGTCGACGATGGGCTGGCTGCTCGCCGCCGACAAGTCGATGATCTTGAGTCGCCGGTGGCCGAAAGCTACCGGTCCGCGTGACCAGGAACCGCCCTCGTCAGGTCCGCGGTCACTCATTGTCGCCGCCATCCGTTCCACCGCGCCGGTGTCGGCGCGGGATCCGTCGCGGCGAAGCTCTCCCGCAAGTCCGCACATGCGTACCCATCCTGCCAGACCGACCGGGGGTCGCCCAGTTGACGACGGCCAGCCGCGCGTCGTCGTTGCCCTACAGCTGGCGTTCCAAGGCTGAGATCCCCCGCCGGGCTGTGTCGTGGATCTCGCTACGCTGTCCGACGGACAGGGCCGCCGGTGCCTAATCAACCAAGTGGTTGGTTGCCCGCCGACCCTAGGGGTTCCGTCAAATATCTGGTTCAAGGTAACGTTTGGGTGGGTTTGAGAGACGGACGGCGGATCGCCCATCGCTGTTCGGTATGAGTGGTCCGCCGGGTTTTCTCGGGCGGACGTCGACCGGGGAGGGCACGAGTTTGCTGACCACGCTTGAAGGACATCACCTGCGGGCAGCGGTGCTCGGCCATTCCTGGCTCACCCGCCGCCTCGAGCGCCGAGGCGCGGGTCTGGACTCGAGCGCGTTGTTCGGCGTCGTCGAAGGCGCCTTCGTCACGGTCCTTGACCAACTCGCCCGCAGCGACTTCCAGCCCACCGAACTGCGGTGTTTCGCTGACGCCGCCGCCCGCCTCACCTCCTCCGGCCGGGAACCGGTGACCGCCGACGAGGTCAGCCGGATCGTCCGCTACGAGTTCGGCGAAGCCGTCACCGTGGCGGACATCGAGTCCCGACGGGCGGTGCCGGTTCGTCGCGCCGTGATCGGCACCGCGGTACGGAGACTGAAGTTCACCCTGCACGATGTGGACAACCTGCTCCGCCGGGCGGAGGGCCTGGCGCAGCAGTGGGGCTTCGCCGCCACCAGCTACCACCCCGGCCCGGTCACCGCCTGCTATCTGCTGGCGGTGGAGACCCGCTGGTCGAAGCGCGAGATGCGGCACCGCCACACCCAACTCGGCCAGGTCCTCTGACCGGCGCGCTCAGTACGCGACCGACTCATCTGTCGTGTACGTCGCCGGGAACCCGAACAGGCCGAGCAGACCGGTCGCCCACAGTTGCCGTCGGGCGAACGCGCCGAGATTTTCCAGGTCGAGTCGGCTCCCACTGACCGCCGCCGCCTGGTGGCAGGCGACCAGGCTGCCGATGCCGGTCGAGTCGATGAAACTGACGAGTTTGAGATCCAGCACGATCCTGGCCGGCGTCGACCGGGACAGGATCGCGGTGACCGTGTCCCGTACCTCGCCGGCGGTCGCGACGTCGAGCTCGCCGTGCAGCGCCAGTCGTACGGTGGGACCCTGGTAGCTCTTGGTGATGACGAAGTCCACGTCGTGCCTCCGGTCGGGTGACGCCGGGTGCTGGGGAGGAAAGCCGAGTCATCCACATCAGTCCATATACGCTGATGCGTGCGGTGCGTGAGCCGTCACGTTACGGTATGTCCGCGCCTTGTGCCAGCCCCATTTCGGACTGTGCGGGAACCAGGCCGACCACGGTGAGCGAGCAGGTCACCAGGGCTCGGTCGGTTCCTCGGCGAGTTCGTCACCGGTCTGCGCGACGCCACTGTCGGTGTCGCCGGTGGCCGCCGGCTCGACGGCTCCGCCGTCGTCCTCGCCGGACGTGACGTTGTCGTCCGGTCCACCCACGGTGTCCCCGCCGCCGTCCTCGTCGTCGGTACCCATGGCCCCCTCCGATCTCCGTTCGATACGGCCGGTGCGTCCTGGCGGCGGTGGAACGAGTCGAGTCCACCCCGCCAGGACGACGCCAGCGGCTGCTCAGCTCTGTGCAGGCAGTGGCGTCTGCGGGCTGACCGTCGGTGCGGGCAGCGTCGGGCTGACCGTCGGCGCAGGTGTCCCGGGGTCCGGTGTCGCGCCACCAGATGCGGTCGGGCTCACCGTGGGGTCCGGCGAGGTGGGCAGTCCGAGTTGGGCCGCCAGGTTCTGCAGCGCGGCGTACAGGTCGTCGAGCACCGGCCCGGCCTCCTGCGCCAGGCTGACCACCCGCTCGTCGGAGCCCTGTGCGATCTCGGCGTTGTCGACCTCGACGGCCTGTGCGTAGCCGACCAGCTGGCTCTCCACGAAGGCGGCGTCGAACTCGGCGCCGTCCAGCCCGTCCAGCCTGGAGATGACGTCCTGCTGTTCGTCGGTCGGCGAATCAGGCAGGGTCACGTCGACCTCGCCGGCCACTCGGTGGACCTCCTCGTCGAGCTGGGTGTGGTCGGTGACCATCCGGCCGCCCAGATCCCGCACCGACTGGTCGGCGTCCGGTGTGTCCTCGGCCAGCTGGCCGATCTGGATCGCGGCCAGATTGACCTGGTGGATCGTGCGCAGGTACTGGGTGTCCTGCTCGGATGGTGCGGCGGCATGCGCCGTCGCCGGCAGCAGCGCGACGACGGTCAGCGCCGCCAGTAGGCCCAGCCGGGTGACTGCGGACCTTCTCATCTCGCTCCTCCTTGCTCAAGGGCTCGTCGGGGCACGGAGGTACCCGGCGCCGGAAGCGACATTCCCCGCGGATGGGATGAGCGGCGACGCCCGCCTCGGGTGACAACGGGCCCACCGGGCCTAACCCCGGGGCGACCGCATGCGCACGGCCACCGCGGGTAGTCCTGCGGTCTATGCAGACGTTTCTGCCGTACCCGGACTTCGCCGACTGCGCCGCGGTCCTGGATCCCCGGCGGCTGGGCAAACAGCGGGTCGAAGCGTTGCAGGTGCTGCGCGGTCTGACCGTGCCTGGGTACGGTTGGCGGCACCACCCCGCCGTCCTGATGTGGCGTGGCCACGAAGAGGCACTGGTCTGCTACGGCCTGGCCATCTGCCAGGCCTGGACCTCGGGCGGGCGGGCGGACACCGTCGCCAGCTCGCTGCGTCGTGAGTTGGCTGCAGCCCGGGGCGTGCGCCAGGTCCGGGAGCAGGCCCTGCTGGCCGCCGCCGGGGACCTGCCGTCCTGGCTCGGCCGCCCCGACCTGCATCTGAGCCACCGCAGTGCCCTGCTGCACAAGCAACCGGAGTACTACCGCCGCTGGTTCGGCGACCTGCCGGCACTGCCGTACGTGTGGCCGCGCCCACCCGCGGAGCCGCCACCGGTGGGTCCGACGTCACCGGTGAAGAAAGTTCGTGGTCAGATTGAACCGTTCGGCGCAGGCGACCGAACCACCTAGCGGTGAACCAGGTTCGGCGGCGACTGCCGCCGTCGCGCGGGAGGCGAGGCACATGGTCAGTGGTCTGGGCACGGGTGCCCTGCGAGTCGGCACCGTGCTGTTCGGTGCGGTGATGGCGCTCACGCTGGCCGCGGCACCCGCGGCGGCGGCCGATATCGTGTTGGAGCCGCCGCAGGCTCCTCGGGGCTCGGGCATCATGCTCACCTTCCAGCTACCCGAGGAACGACCCGGCGCGTACACCACGCAGGTCCGGTTGGACCTGCCGGCGGATCTGCCGATCGCCGAGGTCTATCCCATGTCCGTCGACGACTGGGCACCACGGATCGCGAGCCGGCCGCTCGCCGAGCCGCTGCCCGGTCTGCACGGCGGCGTCATGACCGAGGCGACCGAGAGCATCGTCTGGCAGCGGGTGACAGCCGCACCGGCGAGCGCCCCGCCGGTGCGGCTGTCGGTGTCGGTCGGCCCGCTGCCCGACGCGGACCGGGTCGACTTCGCCGTGACTCAGGCCTACTCCGATGGCACCGAGGTCCGCTGGGGCGGTCTGGACGCGCAGCGCCCCGCGCCGTCGCTGGTTCTGTCGGCGGCGGATCCGGCGGCCGCCGCTGCGGGACACGGTGCCCATTCCGGCGGGGGCCAGGCCAGTGGGGACCAGGGTACGTCCGGGCCGGCGGCGGCCAGCGCGGACAACGCCGGCACCGGGATGGGACTGCTGCTCGCCGGGCTGGCCGGCGGAGCGTTGCTGGGCGCCGCGGCGGTGTGGTGGCAGGCCCGCCGCCGGGCAGGCGCGACGGTGGAGCCGGCCGACGCCGCCGAGCCTGGTCCGCTGGTCGGGGCCGGCTCGGCGAGCAGCGGGAAGCAGTGGCGGCTGACCGAGCGGTGACCCGCTGCCGGCTCAGCGCACCGTGACTGTCGTGGTCACGGTGGCCTGGTCGATGTCGGACAGCCTGATGGTGAACCGCACCTCCCACTCCCCGGGTACCGGAAAGGCCACCGATCCGGCCGCGTGGTTGTCGTCGATGGACAGCAGCGGAGCGGTGACTGGCTCCACCTCCTGTGTCGGCAGTGCGGTCGTCATCGACCATTCCTCGACCCGCACCGGAGCGCCCTCCGGCGTGTACACGTAGGCGTGCACGGTGTTGTACTCGCCCAGCTGGACCGGGTAGATGTCGAACTGCAGCGTGTACAGGGAACTGGTCAACGTCTGCGCGAAGCTGTCCTGGCCCAGGGCCTGCGCTTCGACCGCTGCGGTGCGGGCCGGAGTCGTCTGCACCAATACGGCGCTGACCCCGAGCGTGACCGCCGCGAGGGCCACCTCGACTCCGACCGTTCCGCCGAGCCGCCGGGTCCGGACCGTCGGCCACCGGTTCACCAGCCGCCTGGCGTACCCGGCGGCGACCAGCAACACCAGCACCAGGGTGACCTTCAGGAGCACCAGCCGCCCGTACGCGGTGGTGATCATCGCCGCCACGTTGCCGGCTTCCATCAATGCCTGGACCACGCCAGTCAGGACCAGCCAGCAGACCGAGACAGCCGCCCACCGCGACCAGGCCGGGAGGATTCGGCCGAGCACCCGGGGGTGGGCTCTGCGGAGCAGCACCGTGCCGAGCAGGAGCAGGCCTCCGATCCAGACGCCCATCGCCGCGACATGTACCGTGTCCGCGACGATGCTGACCGGCGGCACCGGTGCGGCCATCGCGTGTCCGGTCAGCGGCCAGGTACTCAGCCCGGCCAGCGCGAGGGCGATCAGGGCCAGCCCTCGCCGCTTGCCGCCCGTCCCTGCCAGCACCGGCGGCACTGCGGCGGCCACGGCGGCGAGGATCACCAGCCGGGCGAGCAGCGCCAGTCCGTACTCGCTGGTCAGCACGGCGCGCAGATCAGCAAATGAGACCTGCCACAGTTGGCTGCCGGTGGAGTACGGTGCCTGCACCCACAGCCCGGCGGCGGCCGCTGCCCCGATCAGCAGTAGTCCGGTGCGGACCATCAGTTCGCCGGGCCGCCGGGACACCCGAGTCGGCCACAGCAGCGCCAGCAGCAGCGTCGGTCCGAGCGCCAAGACGACGCCGAGGTAGCCGACGTACTTGGTCGCCAGCACCGCCGCCGTGACCGACGCGCGTTGGCCGTCGCTGTCGACCTGCGGCACCGTCGCCGACGGTGCACCCACCGAGAAGGTGTAGCCGCTGCCGACCGGATGACTGTCGGCCGAGATGATCCGGTAGCTGACGAGGTAGGTGCCGAGCGGCTGGTCGGGTACCCGGATCGGGATGACGACGGTGTTGCCGTCGGATTCGGGCGTCCCGTCGGTGATCCGTTTCCCGTCCGGCGCGAGGACCTGCAGTCGCCCGGTGACCGGTCGGACGGGTTCACTGAAGGTCAGCACGACCTGTCGGGGCGACCCGCCCAGCACCGAGCCGGGGGCCGGGTCGGCGGTGACCAGGACGGCGTGCGCGGCGGCCGGCTGTGCCGGCCCGGCGAGCACCATCGCGCCACTCAGTAGCAACACCATCACCGCCGCCGGACCGAGCCGTGCCCATTGGCCGATCCGTCGTCGCGTCGCCGCATGTCCCACCTCAGGTAGTTCGGCGCGGGCAGGTGAATGGTTCAGCACATCGGATCCCTAGTGGGTGGAAACTCCGGCGCTCGGGCGGGGGTTTCACGAGTATGCGGCCATGGGCGGTCGCCGCGGGTTGTCGCGGTCGGTCGCCGGCATGGATGGTGGTCGAGCGGACGCGGCAGGGCAAGTCGGGGTGGTTTCTGAGCCTGGCGACGCCGTCACCGGAACGAGGCACGAATGCGGCGCGCCACGGACGCCGTCCGTGATCCGGGTTCCGGGTCCACCTATCATCCTAGGATGGCGTAGAGGGTGTGTCAGCGGCGATCGGTCCGACCGGCAGCCGACCAAAGAATGACGGAACCGTCGTGACCCCGAAGTTCCACGACGACGGCGCTGACCTGCCAGGACGGGAAGGGCGGTTTGGGTACCGTCGGCGGCGGTCGAACGCATCCTCGATGACGAGCGGGACGACCGTCGGATGAACTCAGAAACGCGACACTAGTCGGACTGTGCGTGGGAAAACGTCACCGGTATGACCGGACGAGAGGTACCGGGGGCTGCTGGCTGCTGGTCCGGTGCCGCTCCCGGTTTCGACCTCGGGACGTGCTCGCCGGTGAGAACGAGGAGCTCGTAGGCCCGGTCGGCGGGTAGCCGGCCGGTCACGATAGCGATCCGCAGCGGCAGGGGCGGGCTTCCCGCGACGAGGTCGACGGGAAGGTCCAGCACCCTGGGGTCGACCTGGTGACCGGCCAGGTGGCCGGCGGCGGCGGGCGGGAGATCACGCCAGGGTCGGACGGTGTGCTCGGTGAAGCCATGGCTGGCCCACTCGTCGGCTTCTGCCTTTACCCGGTCGGCGACATGCTGCGGCACCACGTCCCGGCCGCCGAGATCGTCGCTGAGCAGTGCCCGCGCCAGTGGGCTCAGGTCACTGACGGGACACCAGCGGGTGCGTGGGGCGTTCGCTGGTCGGCCGCGCCGGGCGGGTGGTTCGAGGTGGGCCGGCATGCCCACCATCCAAGCATGATCGACTGTGCTTTCGCGGCAAGGGGTCGCAGGTCGCGGGTATCGGGCCCGGTGTGCGAGGTGCCGGCGTTCGTGGAGGTTTGCGGGCCGTGTGCTTGGGGAAGCCCGCACCGGATGGCTGAGGATGGACATGCGGTGGCACCGCCGGCCGGGGTGGGGACGCCCACGGGGGAGCGGTGGGAGTACGGGTACCTGTACTTCGTGCAGACGCTCGCACCGGTGGAGGGTTCCGGGCAGCAGTCGGCCGGACCGACGGTGACGGTGGTGGCCGACGGGGCGGGGCATCGGTGTGCGGTGCTGGCTGGTCGACGGTTGGAGGTGCTCAACGAGCTCGGTGGTCAGGGGTGGCTGGTCAGTGACGGACTGTGGAATCCGGAGCAGGTGCGGTGGTTGGTCGAGGTGGTGGGCGCGGTGGACGGGGTGGGTCGGATGGTCGGCTACTGGCAGTCGTTCATGCGGCGGCGACTGATGTCGGTGGCCGGGGCCGACGGCGGCGGTGAGTCGGCAGGCGGAGTGTGAGTGCCGCGTTATAGTGGCGCTCGCCAGGTGACAGGGACCCTTGGGGGACTGCCGGCCCGCTCACCGCCGCTGTGGTGTGTCCGCTCCCGGCGGGGCAGGGTGTCTGGGCGGGGGAGAGGGAGTGTCGGTGTCGCGGTCGCGGTCGTCTGCGCAGTCCGCGTCGATGCGGGCTGATGTGATGTCCCGCGTCGGCACCGTTCCGAATCTGATCAGTTTTATTCGCTTGCTGGGCGTTCCGCTGTTTTTGTACCTTTTTCTGGTGCATCACGCGGACGTCGCGGCCCTGGTGGTGCTGGCCGTCGGCGGTACGAGTGACTGGGTCGACGGTTTCGTCGCCCGACGGTTGCGGCAGGTTTCCCGGCTGGGTGAGCTGCTCGATCCGTTGGCCGATCGTCTGTACATCCTGGCCACGCTGGTGGCGTTCACGGTGCGCGGGGTGATGCCGTGGCAGTTCACGGTGGCGCTGTTGAGCCGGGAGGTGCTGCTGGCGGGTTGTCTGCTGGTGCTGCGACGGTTTGGCTACGGCCCGCCGCAGGTGCACTATGTAGGCAAGACGGCCACTTTCGTGTTGTTGGCGGCTTTCCCAATTCTGCTACTCTCTGCCGTTCTCGGCTTTTCGGCGGCGGCGTCCACTGCTGCTGCGATCGGGTGGGCGCTGGCCTGGTGGGGGCTGGTCCTGTACTGGCTGGCCGGCCTGCTCTACGTACGGCAGACCGGCGCGTTGGTACGGACGAGTCGGGTGATGGGAGCGGACGGGGCATGAGCGAGAGGGACCGGGGTGGGTCCGGGCCGAATCGTGGCTACGCACCCGACTTCCTGACGGAGCTGTTTCGGGCTCCGCTCGATCCCGGCTATGCCGATGCGGCGCGGCGCCGATCGGAGGTGGGCCCACCTCAGGGCTGGCGGCTGCTGGCCTCGCGGACGCTGATGGCCCTGTCGATGGCGGCGGTCGGCCTGCTTCTCGTGCTGGCCTACCAGAAGACGGTGGCGGAGGAGCCGAGCCGTTCACAGGCCCGGGCCGGTCTGGTGGCCCAGGTCACCCAGCGACAGGCGGAGACGGACGAACTACAGGGTCGAGCCGAGGCATTGCGTGACGAGGTGGCACGTCAGCGCGACGCGGTACTGGAAGGGGCGCAGGCTGCGGATCTGCGTGATCTGGAGGCGGCGACGGGGCTGGCCCGGGTCAGCGGCGACGGGGTGGTCGTGCGGTTGGCGGACGCCGCCGAGTCGGTGGATCCGGTGTCGGGGGCCAGTACCGTCAACGAACTCGGCCGGGTTCTGGACCGGGATCTGCAGGCGGTGGCGAACGCGCTGTGGAGCGTCGGCGCGGAGGCCGTGGCGATCAATGGTCAGCGATTGACGGGGACGTCGACGATCCGGGCGGCGGGTAGTGCGATCCTGGTGGACTTCCGTCCGGTGACCGGTCCGTACGAGGTGTCGGCTGTCGGGCCGCGGCAGTTGGCCGAGGACTTCGACGCGAGCCAGGCGGCGGCGCTGCTGCGGTTGGTGTCGGCCGACCACGGGTTGTCCTTCGATGTGCGTTCAGCTGATGATCTGTTGTTGCCGGCGGCGGGGGACCCGCAGCTGCGGTACGCCCGCGCGCCGTCGTCGTCCGATCCGTCCGTGACTGCCTCGGGAGGGACTCGATGATCGCCGTGGTGGCGTTGCTCGCCGGGATGCTGCTGGGGGTCTATTTCGACCCGGTGGTGCCGGCGGTGCTGCAGCCGTATCTGCCGATCGCCGTGGTGGCGGCGCTGGACGCGGTGTTCGGCGGGGTGCGGGCCAAGTTGGACGGGATCTTCGACGACAAGCAGTTCGTCATCTCGTTCGTCTCGAATGTGCTGGTGGCAGGCCTGATCGTGTACCTCGGTGACCAGTTGGGGGTGGGCGGGCAGTTGTCCACCGGTGTGGTGGTCGTGCTCGGCGTGCGGATCTTCGGCAATGTCGCGGCGATTCGTCGGCATCTGTTCCGGGCCTGAGGCGGGGGTATGACGCAGCGCAGGCAGACCGGTACCGGTTGGCCGCAGGAGCCGGAGCCGTCTTCGTCGTCGGTGACGGAGGGTGTCGCTTCGCCGGTGGACGTGGTGCCGGGTGGCGGGGCGGATGTCGGCGGGCCGCGGCCGGCCGGTGATGGTACGGGTGCACGGGGTGTGTCCCGGACGGCGATGTCGCCGGCGGCGTTGATCATCGTGGCCCTGTTGGTGCTGCTGGGGTTCACCCTGGTGGTGCAGGTGCGGAGCAACTCGACCGATCCGGCGTTGAGCGTCGCCCGTCAGGAGGATCTCGTACGGATCCTGTCGGATCTGGAGGCCCGTGAGGATCGGTTGCGGTTGGAGATTGCGGAGTTGGAGGAGAGCCAGCGGCAGCTGACGTCGGGCGCTGAGGGCCGGGCGGCGGCGTTGGCGGAGGCGTCCCGGCGGGCGGACGAGCTGGGTGTGCTGGGCGGTGGTCTGCCGGCGCAGGGGCCGGGGTTGCGGTTGCGGTTCGTGGCGGGTGGCAAGCCGTTGCGGTCGTCGGATCTGCTCGACGCCGTGCAGGAGTTGCGTGGGGCGGGTGCTGAGGCGATGCAGATCAGCGGGGGCGACGGCCGGGCGGTGCGGATCGTGGCGGGTACCTATTTCCTCGATGCCGATGGCGGGGTCGATGTGGGTGGCCTGCGGTTGACCGGCCCCTACGAGGTGTTGGTGATCGGTGACGCGTCGACGATGCGGACCGCGTTGAACATTCCGGGTGGGGTGGTCGCGTCGGTGTCAGGTGACGGCGGTACGGTGATCGTAGAGGAGCTCGACGTGGTCGACGTGTCGGCCCTGAGCGAGCCGATGCAGTTGCGTTACGCGCGTCCGGTCTCCTGACCGGACGGGTGCCCCGCCTGGTGGGGTTTGTCAGTCGTGCACAGGATCGAAGGACCGGCCGTGATTCCAGAGGATCTGCGGTATACCGCGGAGCATGAGTGGGTGGCAGGCGACGCGACCGGATCGGTGCGGGTCGGCGTCACCTACTTCGCGCAGGATGCGTTGGGCGACATCGTGTTCGTCGAGTTGCCTGAGGTCGGGGCCGTGGTGACGGCTGGTGAGCCGTGTGGCGAGATCGAGTCGACGAAGAGTGTGTCGGAGATCTACGCGCCGCTCGGCGGCAGGGTGGTGGCGCGTAACGACGCGCTGGTGGACGCGCCGGAGACGGTCAATTCTGATCCGTACGGGGCGGGTTGGTTGGTGCAGTTGGAGCTGGCGGATCCGGCGGCGTTGGGCGGGTTGCTCGACGCCGCGGCGTACCGTGAGCTCACCGAGCGCTGACCGGTGTCGGGGCGCGTTGTATCGTGTGCCCGCGAGTCTTGTTGACCCTAGTTTTCGGCGCTGGCTAGGCTCGCCCAGTCGACCGAGAAGCCAACAACAGTTGAGTGTTGCGGAAATTGCCGTCCAGGCACGGGGGAGCTTGTACCTTGCGATCCATCAAGGGTTGGTGGCTTGCCCGACACACCCAGCGCCAACCGAACAGATCCGTGAGGTGGTCCATGACGCGCCCAGACGACGAGTTCCCCCCACTCGACGTCACGTCGACGTTGAATCTCGGTTCGCTCGACGAAGTGTTGGAGGGGCCGGACGCCGATGTGGTGCCGAGCCGTATGTCGGGTTCGTTGCCGCCGGGGATGGCGTTGCTGGTCGTGCGGCGGGGCCCGAACGCGGGGGCCCGGTTCTTGCTCGATCATGATGTGACGACCAGTGGCCGGCATCCGGACAGTGACATCTTCCTGGATGACGTGACGGTGTCGCGGCGTCATGCGGAGTTCCACCGTGACGGCGGTACCTTCACCGTGCGCGATGTGGGTAGCCTGAACGGCACCTATGTCAATCGGGAGCGGGTGGAGGCGGCGACCCTGAGCAACGGTGACGAGGTCCAGATCGGTAAGTTCCGGCTGGTCTTCATCGCCGGTCCGCGGCCGGACGAGGAGGTCGGCCGCGGCTGACGCCTAGGGGCACGTGTGCGGGGTTGTCGTGCACGGGTGCGTGGCTGACGTCGGCGGGTGAGCCGGGGGTGTCGTGGTGAGTGATCAGGCGGCGGCCCGTCAGGGTGTGCCTGCGGCGCCGTTGCTGAGCATCGGCGAGGTGTTGGCGCAGCTGCGTCCGGATTTTCCGGATACCACTATCTCCAAGTTGCGGTTCCTGGAGGCCGAGGGCCTGGTGGAGCCGGAGCGGACACCGTCGGGTTACCGCAAGTACAGCCGGGAGGATGTGGACCGGCTGCGGTTCGTGTTGACGGCGCAGCGGGACCAGTACCTTCCGCTGCGGGTGATCCGGGAGCAGTTGGCGCGGCGGGACGCGGAGGCGGCTGCCGGTGCGGGCTGGCCGCGGCCGGCGTTGGTCGCGGTTGGTCCGTCCGGTGAGGTGCCGGGGCGTTCCACGGTGTCGGATCAGCCGGATCAGCCGGATCATGCGCAGCAGGTCCGGTTGAGTCGGTCGGATCTGTTGGCGGGTAGTGGTCTCGAATCGTCGACGTTGGCCGAGGTGGAGCGGCTTGGCCTGGTGGTGGCGGTGGCCCCGGGTTGGTACGACTCGGACGCGTTGGTGATCGCCGCCGCGGTGGCGGGGCTGCTGGATCACGGGCTCGAGGTGCGTCATCTGCGGGCGGTTCGGGCTGCGGCGGATCGGGATGTCGGGTTGTTCGCGCAGTTGGTGGCGCCGTTGGTGCGGCAGCGGGATCCGGCGGCGCGGGCGCGGGCGGCGGAGACGGCGCGGGAGTTGATCGGTCTGTCGCAGCGGTTGCATGCGGCGTTGGTGCGGACAGGGTTGCGGGGGACGCTCGGCCGGTGAGGTGGTTGGCGTGACCGGACGGCTGCGTGGTGGTCCGTGTACCGTGCAGGGAAGGCCGGAGCGGGTTTGGTGACGACGACACGGAGGCGGCGGTGCGTGAGCTGAGCGTGGTCGGGGTGCGGGTGGAGTTGCCCACCAACCAGCCGATCGTGCTGCTGCGCGAGGTTGACGGGGACCGTTATCTGCCGATTTGGATCGGTGCGGTGGAGGCCACGGCTATCGCGTACGAGCAGCAGGGCGTCAAGCCGGCCCGTCCGTTGACGCATGATCTGTTGCGCGACATTCTGGCGGCGTTGCAGGCTCCGCTGCGGGCGGTGGAGATCACCGAGTTGAAGGACAATGTCTTCTACGCGGATCTACTCATTGGTGACAGTGTGCGGGTGTCGGCGCGGCCCAGTGATTCGATCGCGTTGGCGTTGCGTGTAGGCGCTCCGATTCGTTGTGCTGAGCAGGTGCTCTCTGAGGCGGGCATCGTCATTCCCGATGAGCAGGAGGACGAGGTCGAGAAGTTCCGGGAGTTCCTGGATCAGGTACGGCCGGAGGATTTCGCGGGTTGACCGGCGCGGTCCGGCGGATGACCACGCGCGTACGTGTGGCGTGGCCACCTGCTCGCGGCGTGTCGTGGACCGGGTTGCCCGGTGTGACTCCCAGCTGGCGTTAGGCTGGCCTTGTCGATTGGCTCACGTTCTGTCCGGGGTGTGGGCCGCCTGACGGGGAGGTTTCCGTTATGCCCGCACAGCATGATCCAGAGCCCGGTTCGTCCGATCATGTGGACGGTGTCGCCGCCGAGGAGGATCTGGTCGGCTACCGCGGGGTGACTGCGTGCCATGCGGTGGGGATCAGCTACCGGCAGTTGGACTACTGGGCGCGGACGGCGCTGGTGGTGCCGAGTGTGCGCGACGCCGCGGGTTCGGGGTCTGCGCGGCTGTACTCGTTCCGCGATCTGGTCGTGTTGAAGGTGGTCAAACGTCTGTTGGACGCCGGGGTGTCGTTGCAGAACATCCGTAGAGCGATCGAGACGTTGCGGTCGCGGGGGGTGGCTGATCTCGCGGGAATCACGTTGATCTCCGATGGGACGACGGTGTACGAGTGCCGTTCACCGGAGGAGGTCGTCGACCTTCTGCAAGGCGGTCAGGGCGTGTTCGGTATCGCGATCGGTGGGGCGTTCAAGGAGATCCAGGGTTCGTTGTCGCAGCTGCCGGCGGAGCCGGCCGTGGTGACCGAGCCTGACGCGTCGCCGATGGTCGCCGGTGACGAGTTGGCGGCGCGCCGGGCCCGGCGGCGGGCCGGCTGACGGCGCCCGACCCGGTATCAGTGGCCGCTGCACCTCGGTGATCGACGTCACCGGCGCAGCGGGGCCGCGCAGCCGGTAGCGTAGGGGACGCCACGTATCCGTGTGGGAGAGATCGCCTGTTGTTCGTGGGCGGCGCCGAAGGGGCAAATCCTCCCCGGAACCTCTCAGGCAGAAGGACCACACGGGTTGGCGACTCTGGAGGCAGCGGTGCCGACAGAGGGGGAGGTTGCCTGCCGACCTCACCCCGGGAGCCGCCTGGTGGATACCTCTGTTTCTGCGTCTGCCGACGCCACGTTCGCTGATCGTCACATCGGTGCTGATCCGGCCGCGCAGCGGCGGATGCTCGAGGTGGTCGGTTACGCCAGCGTCGACGATCTGATGGACGCGGCGATCCCTGAGGTCATCCGGTTGCGGGACCGGTTGGATCTGCCGGTGCCGGCCAGTGAACCGCAGGTGACGGCGGCGTTGCGGCGGTTGGCGTCGCGTAACGTGTCCGCGGTGTCGATGATCGGCCTGGGCTATCACAGCACGCACACACCGGCGGTGATCCGCCGCAACGTGCTGGAGAACCCGGCCTGGTACACGGCGTACACGCCGTACCAGCCGGAGATCAGCCAGGGCCGGCTGGAGGCGTTGCTGACGTTCCAGACGATGGTATCGGATCTGACCGGACTGGCCACGGCGAACGCGTCGATGTTGGATGAGGCGACGGCCGCGGCGGAGGCGATGACCTTGGCGCGGCGGGTGTCGAAGTCGGGCAGTGACGTGTACGTGGTGGACGCTGACGCGTTGCCGCAGACGGTCGCGGTGCTGCGGACCCGGGCGCAGCCGCTCGGTATCGATGTGCAGGTGTGTGACGTCACCGACGACCTGCCAGCGGAGTTCTTCGGGGCGCACCTGCAGTTCCCGGGCGCGTCGGGGCGGCTGCGTGACGACACGGCGGTGGTGGCGGCGGCGCATGCGGTCGGCGCGGTGGTGACGGTGGCCGCCGACCTGTTGGCGTTGACCCTGCTGCGGGCGCCGGGTGCGATCGGCGCCGATGTGGCGGTCGGAACGACGCAGCGGTTCGGGGTGCCGATGGGTTTCGGCGGGCCACACGCGGGATACCTGGCGGTGCGGGCCGGGTTGGAGCGGATGCTGCCGGGCCGGCTGGTCGGGGCGTCACGGGACACGGCCGGCGACCGCGCGTACCGGTTGGCGTTGCAGACCCGGGAGCAGCACATCCGTCGGGAGAAGGCGACCAGCAACATCTGCACCGCGCAGGTGCTGTTGGCGGTGATGGCCGCCATGTACGCGGTGTACCACGGGCCGCAGGGGCTGCGGGCGATCGCGCAGCGGACGCATGCGGCGGCGGCCAGGTTGCGGGCCGGGCTCGCCGCCGGCGGGGTACGGGTGGCCGACGGGCCGCTGTTCGACACGGTGACGGCGACGGTTCCCGGTGGTGCCGGGCAGGTGGTGGCCGACGCGGCTCGCGGCGGTGTCAACCTGCGGTTGGTGGACGCCGACACGGTCGCGGTGGCGTGCGACGAGACGACGACGGGGGAGCATCTGGCGGCGGTGTGGGCGGCGTTCGGGGTGGCGGCGTTCGCCGGTGACGTGCCGCGGGTGATACCGGCCGGGTTGCGGCGTACCGATGAGATCCTGAGCCACGAGGTTTTCCACTCCTACCGCAGTGAGACGGCGATGCTGCGGTATCTGCGTCGGCTCGCCGATTCCGACTACGCTCTGGACCGCGGCATGATCCCGTTGGGGTCGTGCACGATGAAGTTGAACGCGGCGGTGCAGATGGAGCCGGTCAGCTGGCCGGAGTTCGCCGATGTGCATCCGTTGGCGCCGGCCGCGCAGACCGCCGGCTACCGGGAGCTGATCGGGCAGCTGGAAGGCTGGCTGGCGGAGGTGACCGGCTACGACGCGGTCAGTGTGCAACCCAACGCGGGTTCCCAGGGCGAGTTGGCCGGTCTGCTGGCGATACGGGGTTTCCACCGGTCACGTGGGCAGGCCGGCCGCGACGTGTGTCTGATTCCGTCGTCGGCGCATGGCACGAACGCGGCGAGCGCGGTGATGGCGGGGATGCGGGTGGTGGTGGTCGGCTGCGACGTTGACGGCAACGTCGACGTGGCCGACGCCCAGCGGCTGATCGACGTGCACCGCGACGCCCTCGCGGCAATGATGGTCACTTATCCGTCGACGCACGGGGTGTACGAGGACGGCATCGCGGATCTGTGTGCCCGGGTGCACGACGCCGGCGGTCAGGTGTACGTCGACGGGGCGAACCTGAACGCGTTGCTCGGCTATGCCCGGCCTGGTCGTTTCGGCGCCGACGTGTCGCATCTGAACCTGCACAAGACGTTCTGCATTCCGCATGGCGGCGGGGGCCCGGGGGTGGGGCCGGTGGCGGTGCGGGAGCATCTGGCGCCGTTCCTGCCGGCGGACCCGGTGGCTGGCGGCGACGGGCCGGTGATCTCGGCGGCCCGGTACGGGTCGGCGGGGATTCTGCCGATCCCGTGGGCGTATCTGCGGTTGATGGGTGCTGACGGGCTGGTGCGGGCGACCGGCGCGGCGGTGTTGGCGGCCAACTATGTGGCCGCCCGGCTGCGGCCGTTCTATCCGGTGCTGTACTCCGGCAACAAGGGCCTGGTGGCGCACGAGTGTGTGCTGGACCTGCGGCCGTTGACCAGGGCGACCGGGGTGACGGTGGAGGACGTGGCGAAGCGGCTGATCGACTACGGGTTCCACGCGCCCACGATGTCGTTTCCGGTGTCGGGCACGTTGATGGTGGAACCGACCGAGAGCGAGGACCTGGCGGAAATCGACCGGTTCTGCACGGCGATGATCGCGATCCGGGAGGAGGTCGACCAGGTCGCACGGGGCGTGTGGCCGGTGGCGGACAGCCCGCTGCGGCAGGCGCCGCACACGGCGGCGCTGGTTACCGGGGACGAGTGGTCGTTGCCGTATCCGCGTTCGGTGGCGGCGTTCCCGGCGGGCCGGCCCGCTGGCGGCAAGTACTGGCCGCCGGTGCGTCGGGTCGACAGCGCGTACGGGGACCGCAATCTGGTGTGCGCGTGCCCACCGGTGGGGGAGTACGCCGACTGACCGGGCGTGGGCCGGCGGGCGCGTCGGGGCACCGGGCGGCTTTGTCGCCGGCCGGTGCCGGTACAGGGAGAGTCGGCTCGACGGTGAGCCTGCGGACCGCGGTGCCGGGTCAGGCAGCGAGGGCGTGCCGGGCCGGGCCGCGGTGCGGGGCGACGCTGCTGCCGTCGGGGAGCAACTCGCCGGTGTCCTCGAAGACGATGACACCGTTGCAGAGCAGGCTCCAGCCCTGCTCAGGGAAGCAGGCGATCACGCGGGCCGCTTCCCTGTCGGTGGCGTCAGCCGTCGGACAGTGTGGTTGGTGCTGGCACATCGGGATCTCCGGACTGTGGGGGTGCTGTGTCATGGTTCACATGACCAGTGATGAACGTTACCAAGCCGAGCGACACCCTTCCGAGCAGGAAACGGCTTTCGGACCGAAGAATCCCCCCTTCGGCCGAGGCACAACCAACCGGTCGGCGTGGAAACGCTCCCATGAGTCTACGACCGGCACGCCACCACCGACCCCGCCCCACCCCGCCACCGACCACCGCCAGTAACCTGACCGCCATGACCATGCGTCCGATCCGAATCATCGGCGACGCCGTACTACGCACCCCCGCCGAACCGGTCACCGACTTCGACCGCACCCTGCGGGACCTGGTCACCGACCTGATGGACACCCTGCTCGGCGCACCCGGCCGCGCCGGCGTCGCCGCCCCCCAGATCGGCGTGAGCGCCCGCGTGTTCGCCTACGACGCCGACGGCCACCGCGGCCACATCGTCAACCCCACCCTGCACCTGCACGGCGACGACACCGACACCGACGACGAAGGCTGCCTGTCCATCCCCGGCCTGTACTTCCCGACCCGGCGCGCCCGACACGCCAGCGTCAACGGCGTCGACCAACACGGCGAACCCGTCACCGTCACCGGCACCGGTTTCCTCGCCCGCGCCCTGCAACACGAAACCGACCACCTCGACGGCCGCCTCTACGTCGACGCCCTCCGCGGCGACCCCCGCCGCCAGGCACTACGCGCAATCCGCGCCGCCCACCGGACCCGCCACTGAACCACCGGTCACACCACCAGCATCCGCGGATACGGATGCCGCAGAAAATCGTGGTGCGAGATGTCCCAGCCGTACGCCCCCGCCCGGCCGAACACCACCACGTCACCGGCCCGCAACCGGTCCACCACCTGCCCCCGGCACAGCACGTCACGCGGCGTACACAACTCACCCACCACATCCACCGCAGCCGCCCGCACCTGCGGGCGCGCGAACGGATACGGCCACCCCGACACCGGCAACACCACGAACGGATGGTCGTAACCCCACGCCGCCGGCAACCGAAAGTGATGCGTCCCGCCCCGCAGCACCGCAAACCACCGGCCCTGCGTGCACTTCACATCCACCACCTGCGCCGCGTACCAGCCCGCGTCCGCCACCAGCAACCGCCCCGGCTCGAACACCAGCCGCATCCCCGCCGGCACCACCAACCCGGCCAGACCCGCCCGCAACACCGCCAGATCGAACCGCCGGCCACCAGCATGGTCCACCCCGAACCCGCCACCCACGTTCAGGTACTCCACCGCCACCCCGAACCGCACACCGGCCGCCACCGCCCACGCCACCGCGTCCACCACGAACCGCGCATGCGCCGCCGCGTCCAGATTGTTCGACACCGCATGCAGACTGAACCCCACCAGCCGCACCCCCGGCAACCCCGCCGCGACCGCCACCACCTCACCCAACCGCGCCTCGTCCACCCCGAACTGCGTCGCCACCCCCGCCATCGCATGACTACCCGCCAACCCACCCGCCGGCCGGTTCACCCGCACCGCCACCTCCACCCGCACCCCCGCCGCCCGCGCCACCAGATCCAACCGCCGCAGCTCCAACACACTCTCCACGTGCACCAACGCGCCCGCCGCCACCGCCGCCGCCAACTGCCCATCGGTCTTCGCCGGCCCACCGAACACCACCTGCCCGGCACCCGCCGCCACCGCCGCCGCCAACTCACCCCCCGACGCCACCTCCACCCCGTCCACCACCCCCGCCAACTCCGCCACCACATCCGGATGCCCGTTGGCCTTCATCGCGTACAACAACACCGCACCCGTCGGCAACGCCGCCCGCACCGCACCCGCCACCTCCCGCAACACCACCCGGTCATACACGTACGCACACACCGGCTCGGCACCACCCACCAGACCTGCCACCGCACCCGCCACCCGCGGCGGCACCCCGACCACACCCACCGCCATCACCGGATCCCCACCGGCGGCCCGCCGACGAACCCACCAGCACCCAGCGGGTTACGCACCGGCACATAAAGATCACCCGCACCCGCCAACCGCATCCGCACCAACGCCTTGTGCGCCACCACCGGCGCCGTCCACGCCGCGTGATCCGCCGCCGCCGCACCGGCACAACCCGCCACCCCCCGCAGACCCTCGTACGTCTCGTCCACCACCGACCGCACCACCCGCCACGCCGCCGCCTCATCCACCCCATGCGACGACACCAACCCCAACACCACCTCACCCAGATGCGCCTGCAACGCCGTGTACCCCAACTTCGCCCGCATCACCGCCGCATCACCGGTGCCCACCACCGAACCCGGCGCCAACCGCACCGACACCCCCGCCGCCGCCAACCGCGGCACCAACACCCGCAACCCCGCGAAATCCCGCACAACCAGCCGGAACGGCACCCCATGACGGAACGTCGGCAAACAGTTCTGCAGATGCGCCTCCAACGCCACCCCGAACCGCGTCGCCAACCGCAACAACGGCGGCAACACCACCCGCGCGTACGCGTCCACGAACCCCAACGCCGCCGCCGAACCGTCCACCACCCCCCGAGCCCGAGCGAAATCCGCCACCCGGTGCGCCAACTCCCGCCCCGTCACCAACGCCACCCCCGGCACCGCCACCTCACCGGCCACCAACCGACCCACCAACCCGTCCCGCACGATCACCGACATGTCCCGCCCCGACCCCACCGTCACCGCCGACCCGGCCACCTCCGGCAACAACACCAACCGCGCCGCCACCAACTCGTCACCGGCCACCAACGACGCCAACACCCGCGACAACACCGGACCGTTACGGGTACTCGCCACCGAAATCGTCCGCCGCGTCGACGTCACCTGAATATCCACCGACACCTTCAGATACCGCCGCCGCCCATCCACCCCCGGCGGCAACAACACCGTGCGCACCGCCGCCGTCGGCACCGCCGGCACCACCCCCGGCAGCAACCGCACCACCCCGGCATCGAACAGATCGGCGTACCGCCGAGCCACCACCCCCCGCTGCCACACATGCACCGGCTGCACCACCCACCCCGGCCCGACCACCGGAACCTGCGGATACCACCGCGCCAACTCCGCAGCCACATCCTCACCCACATGCACCTCGCGGCGCACCGCCACGAACCCCACCCCGGTCGACGGCGACTCCACGTCATGCGCCAACACGTCCGCCACCGACCACCCCAACCGGGTACGGCCACACGGATGCAGATTGTGACCCGTCACCGCCCGCCGCTCCGCCGCCACCGCCCACCCGTCCGGCCCATCCACCACCGGCCCAGGCCCAGGCCGCGCCACCGCCACCGCCAGATTCACCACCGCGTCGGCCAGCTCACCCGCCAGCGCCCACCCCCGCCGGTCCCGCAGCAAACCCGCCACGAGCACCGCCAACGGATCGCCGACAGCACCCTCATCAACCACGAACCGGTCAAACCCGTGCCACTGGCCCCGGCCACGCCACGACCACCGCGCCCCCGACACATCCTCCCGGCACAACGCATCCACCAACCGCACCGCCACCACCCGCGCCGCCCACGGCACCGCCGCCCGGAACCCCGCCACCAACTCCGGCGCCACCCGCCCCAACTCCGCCACCGCCACCGCCACCGCGTCAGCCAACCCCACCGTCCCCCGCGCACACCCGCACGAACGACCAGCAGCCGCCACCACCCCCAACCCGGTCATCCCAGACCCGCCAACGGATTCGGCACCCACGCCCACCGCGGCACCAACGGCTCCGCCGACAAGCGCATCGACAACGTCGCCTTCACCGGCCACAACAGGCCGAACACCGACGCCGCAACCTCGCCACGCACCACCACCGGCAACCCCGCCACCACCTCCCGCGCCACCTGCGCCACCTGCGCCCACAACCGCTCCGGCTCCACCCCGAACTCCCGCGCCAACACCGCCAACGGCTCACCCAACGCCGTCCCCACCGACGCCAACGCCGTCACCGCCACCTCCGCCGAATCCGCAGCCACCACATCACCATGCACCGGCGGCACCACCACCCCCGCCGCCGCCAACCGATCCACATCCAACCGCACGCCCCCCACATCCCGATACCACATCCCCACCAACCGCACCCCCCGCCACACCAACATGACATTCTGCCCATGCGCCTCCAACCCCACACCCAACCCCAACGCCACCACCACCGGCCCCAGCAACACCCGCGCCAACTCACCCGCGAACACCACCGGATCGCCGCCGTAGCCCGCCCGCACCAACCCCGCCACCACCGACGGCCCACCCGGCACCCCCACCGGCGCCGCCAACGCCGCCACCGGCATCACCTGCACCCCCGCCGCCACCCGCGGCACCCGACGACGCACCACCGCCAACGACCGACACGGCACCCCATCCACCACCACCGCACCCGCCGCCACCTCAGGCAACACCCGCAACCCCGGCAGCCGCCGCGCCAACCCCACCAACAGACCCGTCACCACCGGACCGTTACGCACCGCCGCCAGCGACACCGTCCGCACCGCACTGGTCATCTGCACATCAACCGCCGTCTTCCACTGCCACGACCCATCCGCCACCGGCACCACCGTCCGCAACGACAACAACGGCCACGCCCGCACCACCCGACCAGTCGCCCGCAACCACCCGTACGCCCCCAACACGTGCTCCCGCTGCCACGGATGCACCGGCAACACCGGCGGCAACCCCGACCCCGAACTCACCCACCGACCCGCCGGCACCGCCACCAACTCCAACTCCACCACCGGCCGATGCTCCGGCCCATACCGCAACACCTCCAGCGTCGACATCCCCACCCGGGTCCGACACCCCGGATGCACCGGATGCCCATCCACCACCACCTGCTCCCACGCCACCGCAGACCGCACCAACCCGTCCCCAGACCCCCGCGCCACCGCAACCGCCCGGGCACCCCGCGCCAACGCCATGTTCGCCACACTGTTCGCCACCTCACCGGCCACCACACCACCACCGGCCAACCCCAACAACGACACCAACTCCGCCGGGTCCGCCACCGACCGCCCCGCCACCGACACCCGCAACCCCGAATCCACCCCGGCGAACAACTCCGCACCGCCCACCGGCCCCCGCACCTGCCGGCCATCGGCCAACCCCAGCACCAACTCCCCACCGACCACCCGCCGACCCACCACCTCCGGCACCGGCTCCCGACCCAACGCCCCCCACAGCCGGGCCAGCACCGCCGCCCGCGCCCCCGGCACCGCCTCACTCACCGGCGACACCAACTCCGGCCGCCACCGCCGCAACTGCGCCACCGTCGCCGCCACGTCCGGACACCGCACCACCGACACCCCACATCCACTGACCACACCAGCTCCGCCCCCACCCGGCACACCGTCACCGCCCCCGGCGTCGACGCAGCCACACCCCCCACCAACCGACCGCCACGAACAGCAACGACGAACAACACAACGCCTTCACCACCATCCCGACACCCTCGCACAACCCGCACCCCGTAGGGTGCTCCCGTGCGCATGGCCACCTTCAACGTGCTGCACGGGCACTCACCGCGCGACGGCCGCGTCGACGCCGACCGCCTCACCGCCGCGATCCGCCACCTCGACACCGACCTGCTGGCCCTGCAGGAAGTCGACCACGCCCAACCGCGCTCCAACCACCTCGACCTCACCGCGCTCGCCGCCGCCGCAACAGACGCCCACACCCACCGCTTCGCCGCCGCACTCGTCGGCACCCCCGGCGAAACCTTCCGCGTCCCCCGCCACAGCCACGACGGCCACCACGAACCCTGCTACGGCATCAGCCTGATCAGCCGGTACACCGCCACGCACTGGCAGGTCAACCGGCTGGACCCGGCCCCCGTACGCTCACCTGTCATCGTCGCCGACCCCACACCCCGGCTGCTGCTGCTCCGCGACGAACCCCGCGTCCTGCTCACCGCCGTCCTCACCACCCCACACGGACCGGTCACCGCCGCCGCCACCCACCTGTCCTTCGTCCCCGGCTGGAACCTGCGTCAACTCCGGGCCGCCATCCGCATCCTGCGGACCCTCCCGCCACCGAGGCTGCTCCTCGGCGACCTGAACATGCCCGCCGGCCTCGCCGCGGCAGCCACCGGCTGGCGGCCGCTGGGCCGACGCGCCACCTACCCGGCGCCCCGACCCCGCGTCCAGCTCGACCACATCCTGCTCGACCCGCGCGGCGCGACCGCGGCACTGGCCGCCGTCACCTCGGTCGACACCCCGACACTCGACGTCTCCGACCACCGCCCCCTGGTCGTCACCGTCGCGGCGCGGTAACGGTGACCCCGTCGACGACCTGCTGCAACGACCGGTTCGACCGGTTGGCGCGGACCGCGGCCCGTTGCTGGTCGGCAGTCACCTCGATGTAGTTCTGGCTCGCCGCCAGGCTGGCGTGCCCCAGCAGCCGCATGATCTCGGCAGCGTGGGCCCCGTCCTCAGCCAGCCGGGTCGCGAACGTGTGACGCAACGCGTGCAGCTGGGCACCACTCGGCACCCGTTCGGTGACGCCGGCCCGCCGGAAACAGGCCCGTACCAGGTACTGCAGGCCACCGCGGCGCAGCCCGTCGCCGTGCCGGTCGACCAGCAGGGTCGTGTCAGGTCGCACCGACCGGACGCCGAACCGTACCCGACGGCTGTCGAGGTAGCCGTCGATCACGGCGTCCAGCGCCGGTTCGATCGGCACTGTCCGCAGCCGTCCGCCCTTGCCGGTCACCTCCAGTCGCCGCTCACCTTGGCGACCAGCGATCGAACCGACACGTAGAGCGAGCATCTCGCCGGATCGCAGTCCGGCGCACAACGCCAGCGCCACGACGGCGAGGTCCCGCTCCGGCCAGGGGTCACGCTGGCGCTCGTCGCGACGGGCGGTGCCGGCGAGCAGCACCTCCGGGGTCTGCTCGCCGCGCAGCGGCTTCGGCAACGACAGGGGAGCCCTGGGGCGACCCACCGCCGGCATCGGGTTACCGGCAGTCACGCCCTCGGCGACCAGGAAATTGAAGAACGAGTTCCAGGTCGACCAGGCCCGGTGAACCGAGGTGGGGGAGCGGGGTGAGGCGAAGCGCGCGAACGCCGCCCGCAGGTGCCGCTGCCCGATGGCCGACAGTGCGATCTGCGCCCAGGTGGGGGGAGTGGGGTCGATGATGTCGCCGATGAGCCGCAGCACGGCGACGAGGTCCCGGCGGTACGCCTGCAGCGTGTGGGGGGAGGGTTTGCGGGTGGTCCGGTCGACGAGAAACCCCTCGACCGCCTCACCCGCCAAGGTAACTCCATTGTGGTGCATAAGGGATATTATGCACCAATATTCGCGATCGGGGTAGGGGTGGTCCGCGATGTCCGGGGGCGCGGACATCGAGGACGGAGATCCAGGGGGAGAGTCGCCGCGTTCCTTCGGTGCCGATGCGGCAGGGATCCCGGACGACCGGTCAGCGGTCAACGTCGAGGTTCACGTCCCGCACCGTCGCCGGGCGGTCGGTGCGCGCCGACCGGCGGACGGGCGTACACCCTGGGCGGCCGCCGGCTCGGTACGCGCCGCGGGCGACCCGACCGGCCCGGCCATCGGTCGCCGCGGCCTCGTCGGTGGCGTCCCCGCGCATCCCCGGCGGGACTGGTTGACATAATGTAAATTATCGAATCGGGGTCGGGACCGCAGGTGAGCCGACGGCGGAAGATCCGGTACCGGTGACGCCGGGCAGCTCGAGCTGCCCGGCTGGGGTGTTACAACCCGCCAGCGACGCGGATCACCGTACCGGTGGTGTAGGAGGCTTCGGAGCTGAGCAGCCAGGCGACGGCTCCGGCGATCTCCGGTGGTTGCCCGGCACGGCGCAGCGGCACCATCGGCGCGACCCGGGCGGGCCGGTCCGGTTCGCCGGACAGGGCGTGGATATCGGTCCAGACGGTGCCGGGGGCGACGCCGTTGACGCGGATGCCACCGGGGCCGAGTTCCTTGGCCAGACCGACGGTGAGCGCGTCGATGGCGGACTTGACGGCGGCGTAGTGGACGTACTCGCCGGGGCTGCCGAGGGTGGCCGCGGCGGACGACACGTTGACGATGGCACCGCCGCTGGCCATTCGGCGGGCGGCCTGTTGGGCGCAGAGGATGTAGCCGACAAGGTTGACGTCGACGACGGTGCGCAGGTCCTCGAGGGTGAGGTCGACGAAGGGTCCGATCCGGCTGGTGACGCCGGCGTTGTTGACCAGTCCGGTGAGCGGGCCGAGTTCGGCGGCGGCGTCGAACAGGCCCGTCACCGCGTCGGGGTCGGTGGTGTCGACGGCGACGGTGACGGCACGTCGGCCGAGTGCGTACAGGTCGTCGCGGACCGCCTCGGCGGCCGCGGTGTCGCGGCGGTAGCCGATGACGATGTCGTGTCCTGCCTGGGCGAGGCGACGGGCGGTGGCCGCCCCTATCCCCCGGCTGCCGCCGGTGATCACGGTGACCGGTGCCATGCCTCGGCGCTCCTCCGCGTTGCCGTTGTTCGTAATGGTGACGTTACCGGCGGCGGTGACGGGCAATAGCAGGGACATGACTGGTACGCGGGCGTTGGTGTTGGGCAGTGGCGGGGTGACCGGGGTGGCCTGGCAGATCGGGGTGTTGTGCGGGCTGGCCCGGGCCGGGGTCGACCTGGGCGACGCCGACCTGGTGGTGGGCACGTCGGCGGGGGCGGTGGTGGGTGCGCAGGTGCGCTCGGGGGCGGATCTGGCGCGGTTGTACGCGGGGCAGCTGGTGCCGGGTGAGCCGTCGGCTGACCGGATGGGGCCGGGGGCGGTGTCCCGCATGTTGTGGGCGGCGGTTTGTAGCCGCGACGGGCGGCGGGCGCGGGCCCGGATCGGCCGGTACGCGGTGGCGGCCGCTGCCGGGTCGAGGGTGTCGCGGCGGCCGGTGTTCGAGGAGGCGTTGCCGGTGTGGTCGTGGCCGCGGCGGGCGTTGTGGGTGACGGCGGTGGATGCCGATTCGGGGGATCTCGTGGTGTTCGACGCGTCGTCGGGGGTCGATCTGGTGGATGCGGTGTCGGCGAGTTGCGCGGTGCCGGGGGTGTGGCCGCCGGTGGAGGTGGGTGGCAGGCGGTGCATCGACGGTGGGATGCGGTCGGCGGCGAACGTCGATCTGGCGGTGGGGTACGCGGTGGTGGTGGTGTTGGCGCCGATCGTCTGGGGTGTGGGACATCTGCGGTCGGTGTCGCGGCAGGCGGCGGCGTTGGGGTCGGGTGTGGTGGTGGTGTCGCCGGATCGGGCGGCGCGGCGGGTGATCGGGCGGCGGTTGCTGGATCCGGCACGCCGGGTGGGTGCGGCGCGGGCTGGTCGGCGGCAGGGGTTGTCGGTGGTGGGCCGGGTGGGTCGGTTGTGGGCCGGGGTGGGGTGAGCTCGATGCTGTCGGCGGGGGCTGGTAGGAAGGCAGGACTCAGACAGGTGTACGGAAAGGGTGCTGATGGTTGCCGCGGGTGCTGCTGTGGATGGGTTGTCGGATGAGGAGTTGGGGGTGATTCGGGAGTCGGTGGCTGCTGGGCGTAAGCCGAGGGTGATGTTCACCGAGTCGGCTGGTCAGATCGCGGGTCAGGTCGGCCAGGTGGTGGGGTTGGCGGACCCGGCGGTGTCCGACGAGTGGGTGGTGGTGCGGTTCGGGCGCGACGAGTTGCCCTTCTCCCCCGGCGATCTGGTGGTGGCGCCGCGGGGTACGGGTGGGCGTCGGCCGGAGCCGAAGCCGGTGGTGGAGGAGAATCCGGTGGTGGAGCCGGAGTTCAAGCTGGGTGAGCCGCCGGTGGCGCCGGTGGTGCGGGAGCAACGGGTGGAGGAGCCGACCGTGGATGCTGGGGCGGACCGGCCGGTGCGGCGGGCGGCGAAGGCGGCCAAGGTGAAGCCGCCGGCGGGGCTGACGGTGACGTTGGCGTACGCCGAGGGTGAGTGGACGGTGGCGGCGTCGCAGGGGGCGAAGGCGTTGGCGAAGCCGTATGTGATCCGGCCGGCGGAGGCGTTGCGGATGGTGGCGCTGGTGGATGTGCCGGGGGTGCAGGAGGCGGTGGAGCAGATCCTGTCGGCGGAGCGGGCCGAGGCGCAGTCTCAGGCGGAGAAGTTGCGGGCGGAGTTGGCCGAGGTGGAGGCGCGGTTGGCGGAGTTGCGCGACGTGGGTTGACCGGTTGTTGGTGGGTGGTGCCCCGGCGTGTGCAATCCCGCGCGCCGGGGCACCGCTGTGTGGGGTCAGTGGCTGGGTTGGTCGGCGACGCTGACGCGGTTGCGGAACACCCAGTAGGTCCAGCTCTGGTAGAGCAGGACGACGGGGGTGAGGAGGGCCGCGACCCAGGTCATGATCGTGAGGGTGTAGGTGGTGGAGGCGGCGTTGGTGGTGGTGAGGGTGCCGGCGGTGTCGGTGGTGGAGGGTAGGACGTTGGGGAACAGGGCGGCGAACAGGGCGGCGACGGCGAGGCCGGTGGCGGTGGCGGTGCCGGTGAAGGCCCAGCCTTCGCGGCGTACCCGGTTGGCTGCCAGGGCGGCGAGCAGGGCGAGTGTGGCGGTGACGGCGAGGGCGATGGCGGCGGGGTTGGCGCGGATGGTGAGGGTCCAGGTGAGGAATCCGACGGCGAGGGCGGCGGCGGCCGGGCCGGTGGTGCCGGCGATTCTGTTGGCGCGGTGGCGTAGGTCGTCGGTGGTCTTGAGGGCGAGGAAGACGGCGCCGTGGGTGATGAACAGGGCGGTGGTGGTGGCGCCGCCGAGTAGGGCGTAGGGGTTGAGCAGGGTGAGCCCGGTGCCGGTGTATTCGTGGTCGGCGTCGAGGGGTACGCCGGCGACGATGTTGGCGAAGGTGATGCCCCAGAGTGCGGCGGGTAGCAGGGATCCGATGAAGATGGCGTTGTCCCATCGGTTGCGCCATTGGGGTTCGGGTCGTTTGTCGCGGTATTCGAAGGCGACGCCGCGCAGGATGAGGGCGATGAGGATGAGCAGTAGTGGTAGGTAGAAGCCGGAGAAGAGGGTGGCGTACCACTCGGGGAAGGCGGCGAACATGGCGCCGCCGGCGGTGATGAGCCAGACTTCGTTGCCGTCCCAGACGGGACCGATGGTGGCGATGGCGGTGCGGCGCTCGGCTTCGGTGCGGCCGATGAGGCGGGCGAGGATGCCGACGCCGAAGTCGAATCCTTCGAGGATGAAGTAGCCGGTGAACAGGGTGGCGATGAGCCCGAACCAGACGGTGGTGAGTTCCACGAGGGGTCTCCGGGTTGGTCAGTGGGTGGCGGCGAGTGGCCGGTGGAGGTCGGTGTCGTCGTGGTTGTCCGGTGGGGGTTCGGGTGTGGTGTCGGGGAGGCCGTTTCGGGCGTAGCGGATGAGGAGTTTGACTTCGATGATGGCGAGGGTGGCGTAGATGAGGGTGAAGGAGGTGAAGGAGATGAGGACTTCGGTGAGGGAGACGCTGCGGCTGACGCCGTCGCGGGTGAGCATTTCACCGAAGACGATCCAGGGTTGGCGTCCCATCTCGGTGAAGATCCAGCCGAAGGTGTTGGCGAGCAGTGGCAGGATGGGCAGGGTGAGGCTGGCGCGGAGCAGCCAGCGGCTGGTGGGGGTGCGACCGCGGCGGGTGGTCCACAGGGCCCACAAGGCGATGGCGGCGGTGGCGAGCCCGAATCCGATCATGAAGCGGAAGCTCCAGTAGGTGACGGGGATGATCGGGCTGTAGTTGCCGGGTCCGTACTGGGTGGCGTACTGGGCCTGAAGGTCGTTGATGCCGTGGACTTGTCCGGTGGGGTCGCCGGTGGCGAGCCAGGACAGCAGGTGGGGGATCTTGAGGGCCCAGATTTCGCGGCTGCCGTCGAGGGTGCCGACGGTGACGACGGAGAACGATGCGGGGCTTTCGGTGGTGTAGAGGCCTTCGGCGGCGGCCATCTTCATGGGTTGGACCTGGGTCATGATCTTGCCTTGGATGTCGCCGGTGCCGATGACGGCGGCGGTGGCGGCCAGGGTGGTCCAGGCGCCGAGTTTGGTGGCGGTGCGGAAGGTTGCGCTGTCGGGGCTGTCGGGGTGGCGGATGAGGTGCCAGAGGGCGATGGCGAGGACGAGTGCGCCGGCGACCATGAAGCAGCCGGCGAGGGTGTGGGGGAAGGTGATGAGGGTGACCTTGTTGGTGAGTACGGCGATGAAGTCGGTGAGTTCGGCGCGGCCGGTGTCGGGGTTGATGCGGTAGCCGACGGGGTTCTGCATCCAGGAGTTGGCGGCGAGGATGAACCAGGCGCTGATGATGCTGCCGAATGAGGCGAGCCAGATGGTGGTGAGGTGGAGGGCTTTGGGGAGTCGGTCCCAGCCGAATATCCAGAGTCCGAGGAAGGTGGATTCGAGGAAGAAGGCGAGGAGGGCTTCGATGGCCAGGGGTACGCCGAAGATGTCGCCGACGAATCGGGAGTAGTCGCTCCAGTTCATGCCGAACTGGAATTCCTGGACGATGCCGGTGACGATGCCCATGGCGAAGTTGATGAGGAACAGTTTTCCGTAGAATTTGGTGAGTTTGAGGTAGCGGTCGTCGCCGGTGCGGTGCCAGGCGGTCTGCAGGATGGCGACGAGCAGGCTGAGTCCGATGGTGAGGGGGACGAAGAGGAAGTGGTAGACGGTGGTGACACCGAACTGCCAGCGGGCTATGTCGAGCGCGTCCACGGCTCCCCCATCTAGATACTACAAGGCGTAGTACATACTACAACCCGTCGTGGATGAGGCCAGGGTCGGTGGTCCCCGACCCGGCGGGACCTCGGACCCGGTTGCGGCGGGACCGAAGTCAGGCCGCGGATGTGCGAGCATCAACGGCTGATGGACACCACCGCCCCCGCTCCCCCCGCCCGCTGGCGCGCGCCGCTGCTGTGGCGGGCGATGCAGACCGCCGCCCGGGTTGTCGTCGCGCTGCTCGCCCGGCTGCAGGTCACCGGCGACGTGCCGGACCGGCTGCGGGACGGACCGCTGATCCTGGCCGCGAACCACCTCAGCCCGTTCGACCCGATCGTCCTGGCCGCGGCCTGCCGGGCCCGACGGGTCTCCCCTCGGTTCCTCGCCACCGGCGGGCTGTTCCGGGCCCCGGTGGTGGGCGCGGTGATGCGCCGCGCCGGACACATCCGGGTGGACCGGCGCACCAGCGTCGTCGCCGAGGCACTGGGCTCGGCGGCGCGGGCGGTCGACGAGGGTTCGGTGGTGCTGGTCTACCCGGAGGGGCGCATCGGGCTCGATCCGTGGATGTGGCCCGAGCGCGGCAAGACGGGTGCGGCCCGGTTGGCGTTGACCACCGCGACGCCGGTGGTGCCGGTGGCACAGTGGGGCGCGCACGCGGTACTGCCCTGGGCGGCGCCCCGCGGGTTGGTCCGGGCGGTGCTGCGGGCCGTGGTGCGCCGGCCCATGGTGCGGGTGCATTTCGGCCCGCCGGTGCAGCTGGCCGGGATCGACCCCGCCCGGCCCGGCGCCGCGCAGCGGGCCACCGCCCAGATCATCGACGCGATCGGGGACGCACTGGCGGCGCTGCGGCCGGACGAGCCACACACGCCCCGCTACGTCGACGTCACCCGGCCGGTGGACCTCAGTCGGCGGCACCGTCGGGGCGTCGCGGACGCGCTGCCCGACGGTGCCACGGCGGACTGTCCGGCCGACGGTGCCACGGCGGACTGTCCGGCCGAGGGTGACGTCGGTCGGGCCGGTCCGGCTCCGGAGGTGCCGTGACCGACGAGCCGGTCCCTCGCCGGGGTGCCGGTCAGCGCTGTCGTTGGCGCAGGTAGGCCAGCACCGCTTCCCGGGTGGTCCGGACCCCGTACGCGGCGCGGGCCTGGGCGATACGGCGGTTCGCGGTCCGCAGGGACAGGAACTCCGCGGTCGCCGCCGCGGCGATGGTCTCGCCGTTGGCGAGCCGTTCCAGTAGTGCCCGCTGTTCGGGGACGAGGACGGTGTCGTCGGCGATCGTCGGCGGGTCGACCTCGCTGCGGCGCAGCACTGGCCCGAGCCTGCCGAGGTCGTCGACGAGGGCGTGACACAGGTCGCTGGCCGGATCGCAGACGGCGACGACGGCGGCTCCACGCGCGGCGGCCAGGGTCACCAGGGCGAGGGTGTCGGTGTCGGTGACCCGGCCGAACAGCGCCAGTCGGCTGGTGGTGACGTCCCAGTTGGCGTCGGGGAGGGCGAATCCTTCCCGGGGGGTCCAGCCGTCGCGGGCCAGCCGACGGGTGACGGTGGTGGCGTCGGCGACGGTGTCCAGGACGTAGCGCGGCGGTGCGCTCATCGTTCGGCCTCCATGGCCAGGGCCGCGGCTTCGGTGCGGGTGCGGGCACCGAGTTTACGCATCCCGGCCCGGACGTGGGTTTCCACGGTCTCGGTGGAGATGCCGAGCTGCCGGGCGATGCGGCGGGTG
Source organism: Micromonospora sp. LOL_023 (assembly GCF_048060115.1). Classification (NCBI taxonomy): domain Bacteria; kingdom Bacillati; phylum Actinomycetota; class Actinomycetes; order Micromonosporales; family Micromonosporaceae; genus Micromonospora; species Micromonospora sp. LOL_023. The sequence goes on along the minus strand of NZ_JBHMIM010000038.1, from coordinate 10,680 downwards.
GGTTCGCCGTGGGCGACCAGCCGCAGCACGTCACGTTCGCGGACGGTGAGCAGTTCACCGCCGCGTGGGGCGCGTTCGTCGCGGCGCACCGCGTGGCGGCGCAGTGCCCGGCGGGTACGGGCGAGCAGCACGACCAGCCCGGCCTGGTCGGCGACGGTTTCGGCGGCGAGCAGGGCCGGGACGGCGCGTACCGGGTCGGGTTCGTGTAGTCCGTGGGCGAGCAGGCAGCGGACCTGTTCGCGCACGGCGACGTCGCGCCATGCGGTGGCGGCCTGGCCGAAGTCGCGGGGGTCGGCGCTCGTCCAGGCGGTGACGGTGGCGGCGGCCGCTGCCGGCAGCGCGGGTGCCGGCGGTGCCGGTTGTGTGGTCTGCCCCGGGCTGTCGTGCGCCACCCAGAAGGCGGTGATCCGCCGTAGTCCGTCGATCAGTGGCGGCGCGGGTGCGCCGGTCGGCGCGGTGGCCTTGTCGGGTTGGCCGTCGAGCCAGGCTGCTTCCCGGGCCACCCAGTCGACCAGTGCGGTCGGCGGTGCGGCTGCGGCGAGTCGGGCGCGGGCCGGCGCGAGCAGGCCGGCGTCGGCTTCAAGCAGACTGGTGGTGGCGGTGGCGTACTGGTGGGCGGCGGTGGGCAGGGTGCGGTCGGCGAGGTCGGCGGCGGCACGCAGCAGCAGATCGCCGGCGGCCGGCGGCCGGTCCGAGCCGGCGTCGCCGGTCCGGTCGTCGGCTGTGTCGACCGGCGGACCGGTGTCGGTCGGATCGCCGCGTAGCGCCAGGCACCAGAGCCGGGCGGCGAGGAACCGGACCTGCCAGCTGTAGGCGAGGTCGGCGGCGCAGGCGCTCGCCGCGGCGGCGGCGGTGTGGGCGGCTTCGGCCAAGCGTCCGTCGCCGGTCAGGGTCTGTACCAGCTGCCAGGCGCTGCAGCGGGCGGTGAGCAGGTCGCCGGTGGCCGCCGCCGCGGCAGCGGCGCCGGCGAGGGTGTGCTCCCAGCCGGGGGCGCGGGTGGCAGCGGCGGTGGCGGCGAGCGCGGCCCGCAGACCGGGATGCGCTGGCGTGGTGCCGTGCCGGGCAGTGAGGGTGGCGGCCTGCCGGGCGGCGGCATCCGGGTCGGTGGTGAGGTCGGCCAGCAGCAGAACCCGGTCGCGGGCGGCGACGACGGGCGGTGTGGCGTCGTCGGGCACGGACCTGGCGCAGGCCCGGGCGGCGTGCGGATCACCGGCCTGCAGCAGCGCCTCGGCCCGTACGACGCTCGCCTCTGGGTGGAGGGTGACCCCGGCGAGCAGGTCGGCGGCGCGGCGGGGCCGCCCGACGGTCAGCGCGGCGCCGGCGGCGGCCAGCCGTACGGTGTCGGTGGCGTCGGGCTGCGCGCAGGCGAACAGCAGCAGTTCGGCGCGGGCACCGCCGGTGGTGGCCGTGTCGGCGGCGGCGACGGCCCGCTGGTACGCGGCGGCCGGGTCGCCGGCCGCCGCCAGGTGCCGGGCGGCGTCGAGGGGGTCGTCGACCAGGTCGGCGAGTCGCCGGTGCAGGGCTCGGCGGCTGGTGTCGTCGAGCAGACCGGCGGCGACCTGCGCCTGGTACGGCGACACCGGGGTGACCGTAGCGTCGTCACCGACGTGGACCAGGTCGGCGGCGGCGAGTTCGGTGACCCCGTCGCCGAGCAGGGTGGTCGGTGCGCCGCGACCGAGCAGGCCGAGGGCGGCCAACGCGGTGCGGGCCGGTCGGGTCAGGGTGGCGACGGCCGCGGCGACCGCGTAGCTGACCTGGTCGAGGTCGTCGCGTCCGGTGGCCGGTGGGCCGCCGCGGGTGGCGTGGCGGGCCAGGGCGGTCGCGGCGAGGGGGTTGCCGCCGGCGTGGCGGGCCAGCTCCGCGACGGTCGCCGGGGCCAGCGCGGGGGCGGTGTGGTGGATCAGGTCGGCGGTGGCCGCCAGCTCCAGCGGCGGCACCGCCAGCCAGCAGGCGGCGGCGTTGCGCACCGGCGCCAACGCGGCCTCGGGCAGCAGGTGCGGGGTGCGTACCGCGACGACGACCCGGCAGTGTCGGGCGATGGCGGGCAGCACGGCGACGGTGGCCGGGTCGGCCCACTGCAGGTCGTCGAGGACGAGCAGGCCGTGGCGTACCCGGGAACGGACCGCTTCGGCGAGCAGGGCGAGGTCGTCGACGGGCAGCCGGACCCGCAGGGCGTGGCTCAGCGGGAACGCGGGGACGTGGCCCAGGCAGGCGAGGGCACCGCCGGTGTGGACGGGGCCGGCGAACGCGGCGGCGACCCGGCGCAGCAGGGTGCTGCGGCCGCAGCCGGGGGCGCCGGTGACGACGACGAGGCCCGGTTGGGTGAGTCTGCCGGTGACGGTGGTGAACAGGTCGACGGCGGCGGGTCCGGCGGTGTCCCCGGGTCGGGGACGGGCGGCGGGTCCGCCGCCGACTGGGTGCCGCACTCGTCCTCCCCGCTACGCACTCGCCGCCCCGCCGGGCGAAGGTGGCACGAACATGGGATCCTGCGCCGGTGAGGATATTCGTACCGTGGATGTCGGCGGTGGGCGCACCACCCCGTGCCGTGCTGTCGGGAGGACGACCAGCGAGATGAGTGTGTACCACCGTGGGGCGTCTGTCATTGTCGCCGACCGCGCGGCGCGGTGACCAGTCATGGGAGCTGGTCCGTTGAGTGGCCGGGTCGCGGCGTTGTGCGACGAGGTGGGTCCGCGGGTGGGTCCGGGGGTCGGTGGTGAGGTGTTGCGGGTACGGCGGCGGTTGGACGAGCCGCTGCGGGTGGCGATCGCCGGCCGGCTCAAGGCGGGCAAGTCGACCCTGGTGAACGCGTTGATCGGGCGGCGGGTGGCGCCGACCGAGGTCGGTGAGTGCACCCGGATCGTGACCCAGTTCCGGTACGGCACCGCCGACCGGGTGGATGTGGTGCGGCGCGACGGCGTACGGGTGAGTCTGCCGTTGGACGCGGCGGGGATGATCCCGCGTCGGCTGGGGGTGCCACGGGCGCAGATCTCGTTCGTCGACGTGACGTTGACCAGCGACCATCTGCGGGAGTTGACGGTGATCGACACGCCGGGGTTGTCGTCGACCAGCGCCGGGGTCAGTGACTCGGCGCGGCGGTTCCTGTTCGCCGAGTCCACATCCGACGGCGCGCCGGACGTGGACAGCACCGCTCCGTTCGACGCCGGGATCGACGACGACTCCGTCGGCGCGGTGTCCGGTGCGGAGGCGATCGTGTACGTGTTCACCCAGTCGGTGCGCGACGACGACGTACGGGCGTTGGAGGCGTTCCGGTCGGTGTCGGCGCGGCTGTCGAGCAACCCGATCAACTCGGTGGGTCTGTTCAACAAGGTCGACAAGTTGGTGGCCGGTGGGGCCGACCCGTGGCCGGTGGCGGCGCCGCTGGCGGCCGATCAGACGCGGGTGCTGCGGCGGATGGTCTCCGACGTGGTGCCGGCGGTGGGGTTGCTGGCGGAGACGACGGAGGCGGGCCGGTTGACCGCCGCCGACTGTGAGGCGTTGCGGGTGCTGGCCGGGTTGCCGCCGGCGCAGCGGATGGTGCTGCTGGCGTCGGTGGATCTGTTCGTGTCCCGGGACTGTCCGGTGCCGGCGGCGCAGCGGGAGCGGCTGCTGGGGTTGCTGGACCTGTACGGGGTCGGGTTCGCGGTGGCGCAGTTGCAGGCGGCGCCGCGGCTGGCGTCCGGTGATCTGGTGCGGGCGTTGTACGCGGCGTCGGGTTTCCCCCGGCTGCGGCACACCCTCGACGAGGCGTTCCGGTGGCGCACCGATGCGATCAAGGCGGGCTGGGCGTTGTCGAGCTTGGCGAGGCTGGCCAGCCACACGGCGCATCCGGGTGACCGGGAGATGTTGCGGGACGCGATCGAGCGGCTGCTGCACCAGCCGGAGTATCACCGGCTGCGGCTGCTGGAGGTGGCGCAGCAGGTGACGACGGGCAGTGTCGAGTTGCCGGAGGCGATGGAGCAGGAGTTGACCCGGTTGGCGTTGTCGACCGATCCGCGGTGGGTTTTGGACCTGCCGGCGGCGTCGGTTGAGCAGTTGGCGGCGGCGGCGGTCGAGGCGGCCACCCGGTGGCGGGTGTTCGCGGTCGCCGGGGCGTCGCCGGCGCAGTCGCGGGTGGCGCTGGTCGCCCACCGCGGGTTCCACCTGTTGTCGCAGCAGGTACGGACGGCAGCCCGGTGAGCGCCGGCGGTGGCAGCGGCGGCGCGGGCGCGCCGGCGGCGTTGGGGACCCTGCTCGCCGGGGCGGTCGACACCTGTCTGGGTTTCGTGCGCAAGGCGGACCCGGAAGCGGCCGCGGAGATCGACTCTCAGCGGCGCCGGGAGGTGACCCGGCCGTCGGTGGTGGTGGTCGGGGAAACGAAACGGGGAAAGAGTTCTCTGGTCAACGCGTTGATCGGGGTGCCCGGTCTGTCGCCGGTCGACGCGGCGGTGGCGACGTCGGCGTACCTGGAGTTCGGTCACGGGCCGGCGGCGGCCGCGGTGGCGTTCGTGCCGGGCGTCGCCGAACCGGTGCCGGTGCCGGTGGCGCGGCTACGGGACTGGGGCACTGTGCTGGGCGCGTTGCCGGACGGGACGCGCCCGCCGCGGCGGATCGCCGTGACGCATCCGGCGCCGCTGCTGCAGTACCTGTCGCTGGTCGACACGCCGGGCACCGGTGGGCTGGACCCGGCGCACACCGAGATCGCGTTGGACGCGGTGTCGCAGGCGGCGGCGCTGCTGTTCGTGGTGGACGCCGCCAGCCCGTTCACCCGGCCCGAACTGGACTTCCTGATCGAGGCGAGCAAACGGGTCAACGTGGTGGTGTTCGCGTTGACGAAGGTCGACGCCTATCCGGGGTGGCGGACGATCCTGGCCGACAACCAGGCCCAGTTGCAGGCGTACGCGCCGCGGTTCGCGACCGCCGCCTGGTTCCCGGTGTCGGCGCGGCTGGCCGAGTTGGCGTTGACGCTGCCGCCGGCCGCGGCCGGTGAGCTGGTCGCCGAGTCGCGGGTGGCGCCGCTGCAGCACGCGCTGGTCGAGCTGGCCGGCAAGGGGCACCTGTTGGCGCAGGCGAACGTGCTGCGGACGGTCCGCAGTGAACTGGTGCGCCTGGACCTGGCCGCCGGTGAACGGATCGCCGCCTGTGATCCACCGTCGGGTGCGGCCGAACGGATCAGACAGGAACGTGCCGGGTTGGCGGCACGTAAGCGGACCGAGTCGCGGCAGTGGACGCTGGCGTTGACCACCGAGACGCAGCGGGCCCGGGTGGAGGCGACCGGTCGGCTGCGCAGCGCCGTCGGCGGGTTGCAGGAGCAGTTCCTGACCCGGATCGACGCCGCCCGGGGTGAGGCGTTGCAGAACCTGCCGGCCGAGGTGGACCGGGCGTTGCACGCGTTGTCGCTGCGGTTCTCCCACGACCTGGAGTTGCGGTTCCGCAAGGTCGCCGAGCGGACGCTGGCGCAGGTGTTCGCGCCGGCCGAGCTGCAGTTCGTGCTGGCGCGGATCAACGGCTCGCTGCGGCACGCCCTGGCGACCCGGCCGCGGCGTGACGGCGGCGGCGCCGACAACGTGATGATCGCGATGTCGGCCGGTGGGATGGCGTTCATGGCGGGTCGGGGTGTCGCGGCCGGCGCATCGGCGCTGGGCGCGGGGGCGGTCGTCGGCGGTGGGCTGCTGATCCCGGTCGCCGGCCTCGGCCTGGGGTTGGCCGCCGGGGCGTTCATCCTGTACCGGCGGCGGGTCGCCACCGACCGGCAGCAGGCCCGGGTGTGGCTGCGGGAGGTCCTCGGTGAGGCGCGGGCGGCGTTGACCGACGAGTTGGCGCAGCGGTTCACCGACCTGCAGTACGCGTTGACGTTGGCGCTGGACGACGCCATCGAACGACGGCTGGCGCAGTTGGACGCGCACATCGCCGAGATCGACAAGGCGTTGGCGCGCGACAAGGCGGACCGGGCGCGGCGGCGGACGGCGGTGCAGGCGCAGCGGGACGCGATCCGGGCCCGGGTCAAGCAGGTCGACGAGGTGCTGGCCAGGGCCCGGTCGCTGGCCCCGGCACCGACGGCGCAGGCGGTGGCGGGTCGATGAGCGACGATTTCACCGACTGGACCGGGGACGACTATCCCGGTGACGACGCCGACACCGCCGACCTGGGTGGGTTGCCCGCCGACGACCCGCTGCCGGTGGAGGGGTTCGGCCCGGCCGACGACGTGGCGGGCTTCGGTGCCGCCGATGAGCTGGCGGCCGACGACGACAGTGCCGACTTCGGCGGTGGGGCGGGGGCGGCGTTGGACTACGGTGACGACCTGTCCTGGGCGGACGGTCCGGACGATGCCGACGACGCGGCTGACAGTGGCACCGACGAGGTGGCCGAGGACGGTTTCGGTGCGGCCCCGCCGGCCGAGCAGGGTTTCGGTGCGGCCGACCCGCTGCCGGGCGTCGACCCGGATGTGCCGGCCGGCGCCGACGAGTGGCCGGCGGCGGTGTTCCCGCCGCAGCTGGACGCGGCCGGGGTGCCGACCCCGGTGGACGGCTGGCCGTGGGCGGACGCGGACCTGCTCGGTGGCGGCCCGTCCGCCGAGAGCCCGCCCCCGGGTGACTCGTCGCGACCTGGGTCGGTGGACCCGGGCGAGTTGGCCGGCTACGCCGGAGTCGACGCCACGGCCGCGGACCTGTGGGCGAGGCTGCTCGGCTGCGACGACCCGGCCACCAGCACCCTGGCCCGGTTCTGGTCGCCCAGGTGAGCGGAAGATCCGGGTGAGTGCGCGGCACCGTCTGCGTAGCGGGCCGGGACCCGGCTACGGATCGGGCGAGACGGGACTGTCACGGTGGGTCCGCTCGAGGAAGGCCAGGTAGTCCGCGAGGCGGGCGGATCCGGTGAGCATCGCCCGGCCGCGGGCCGTGAGCCGCTCCCGCCACTGGTCGATCGAGCCGGCCAGCGGTCCGGGACCGCCCGCGGCATGAACCTGCTCGATCACGGCCGCGATGCGCGCCAGCGGGTGACCGCCGCGCCGCAGCAGATGGGCGAGTTCGGCGTCGCGCACGTCATCGGGTGAGTAGGACCGCGCGGTCCGGGACCGGGCCGGGGCCAGGATCCCGGCGCGTTCCCATTTGCGCAGTGTGGCCGGGGTGACGCCGAGCCGGTGGGCGAGGACGCCGACCGAGACAGGCCGGTCCGGGCCTGACGCGGCCGGTGTGGACGACGCCAGCACGACAGCCGCCGAAGCGACCCGGTCCACGGTCTCCCGGTCGCGTTGACGCTGTGCATGGCCGGTGTCGAGCACGGCCAGGGCCGTCGGGAGGTCACCGCGGAGAACCGACCTCATGATCTCGCCGGCCGCGCGGTAGCCGTACCCCGGGACAAGCGCGACGTAGGCGTCCAGCGCGCCCGCATGGTCGTCGGTGTAGACCCGGTAGCCGTTCGCCGTCCGGGCCGCCGGCGGGATGACCCCGGCCCGCTCGTAGTTGCGGACCGCCTGCGCGGACAGCCCATGTGCCCGCGCCAGATCCACCGGCCGGTACACCCCGTTTTTAGACTTCATCGGGATCTGCTCCAGGTCGACGCGGCCGAAGTTTCAACCGCTTGTTCAACGATACGGTTGAGGTCATGGCTTTTGACACCGAGTTGCAGTCCCTCGTCGCCGCGCGCCGGCCGTACCTGCTCGCGATCGGCGAGCCCTACCACGGCGAGCCGGCTTTCCCTCGTCTGCGCAACCGGATCCTTGAAGCACTCGCCGGGCACGGCTTCCGGTCGATCGCGATCGAGTCGGACCGGGCCGCCGGTCTCGCCGTCGACGACTACGTGCAGGGCCGGCGCGACGATGTGGACCTGACCACCGGCATCAGTCACGGCTGGGGCACCCACCCCGCCACCGGCGAACTGGTCGACTGGCTGCGCGCCCACAACAGCAAGCTGCCGCCCGGCGAGCGCATCGCCTTCCACGGCTTCGACGCCCCCACCGAGATCACCGGCGCGCCGGCCCCCGGTCCGATCCTGCGGGAGCTGCGCGAATACCTCGGCATGCCGGCGCCCGACCTGGACCGTCTGGTCGGCGACGAGAGCCGCTGGAGCGCGCAGGACATCATGTTCGACGCGACGCGGTCTCCCGGCCGGTCACCGGAGGCTGCCGCGCTGCGCGGCCTCGCCGAAGACCTACGGACGCAGCTGTACGCCGACGGGCCCCGCCTCATCGAGGAGACGTCCACGGAGTCCTGGCACCGGGCCAGGGTGCTGGCGACCACGGCCATCGGTCTGCTCACCTACCATGCCGCGATGGCCGAACCGGGCAGCCAGTCGCAGCGGATCGGCCGCCTGCTGGCGGTGCGGGACGCGCTGATGGCGCAGAATCTGCTCGACATTCTCGCCCACGAGCGGGACCGCGGGCCGACCCTGGTGTCTGCCAACAACGCCCACCTGCAACGGCACCCGAGTCGGTGGGACACCCACTGGGAAGGCCAGGACCTGGCAGCGCAGTGGAACGGCGCCGGTTCGATCGTGTCGCCGCTGCTCGGGGACAGGTACGTGTACGTGGCCGGCAGTCTCGGAGCGAGCGGGCCGGTCGGCCTCGGGCAGCCGGAGCCCGGCACCTACGAGGAACGTCTCGGCCCGCAGACCGGCATCTTTCCACCACCGGTCGGCAGCGATCTGCGCGAACGCGTGGCGGACCTGCTCGGGTACTCCCCGCTGGACACAGCCACGGTCGAGACCTGCGACGCGGTTCTGCACATCGGCTCCGAGCCTGGCGCCGCCGACGCGGCCCGGATCGCCGGCCTTCCCGGGGTGAGCGAGACCCGGATCCCGCCGGGCCCCGACACACCGCCCTACACCTGGGGCGACCGGTTCTTCTTCGCCGGCGCGGACCGGATGCGGCCGTTCGCCACGATCGTCGGGCACGACGTCCCGGACTTCGACGAACGGTCCCGTCTGGCTGAGCCTGGCCGGTACCGGCTCAACATCGAGGTGGGGCGCGCCGAGTTCCGCGACCTGTTCGGCTACGGCCCGCAGGAGTTCGCCGCACACAGCGACGGGCTCGACTTCGCGGAGACCGACCGGCTGATGCCACATCCGGCCTACGCCGTGCAGGGGTGGGCGAGCGTGGTCAACCCGGGCCCAGCCACCGCGGCCGAGGTGACGCGACTGGTGACACAGGCACGTGAGCGCAGCGCAGACCGTGAGCGCCGCAGCAGCCGCCGCCGCCCGTAGCCCAGTCGGACGCGTACCGAGGCGCCCGCAGGGTTCGTGGGCGCCTCGGGAGACCCGCCAGGTCAGGTGCCGGTGGGCTGGCGCGGCACGGCGCAGGCGGCGGTGCCGCCGGGCAACCGGTGCCGGTTGTCGGCGATCCACCGGTACACCGGCCAGGCAAGCGCGGTCACCGGACGCAGACCCAGCACGGTGCCGGCGGCCCGCCACGGCGGGTTGCTGGTCCGCAGCAGCGCGGCGATCGCCGTCGGCCCGGCACCGGCCGAGCCCGCCGTGCCGGCCGGCACCCACTGGACCGCCGTCAGGCCCTGCTCCCGGGTCAGCCCCAGCGCCGGCAGGTCGGCCCACTGCCACGGCACGATCGTGGCGGTGTTCGGCACCCGACGCTCGATGAACCGCACACACATGGTGCAGAACGCGCAGTCGCCGTCGTAGACGAACGTGCCGTCCGGCTGGCCGTTTCCGCTCATCCGCTCATTGTCCTGCGGCGCGGGCCGGCGCCGCCACCGGATGTGACCGGTCAGTCCCCGGCGGGGGTTCGCCGGCCGGTGGGCGGCGGCTGGCCACCCGCCGCGCCCAGACGACCGGCCGGACCCTCTCCAACGGCAGGAACGCGCCCATCGCGACCAGGTGCGGGGCGAACGAGATCGAGATGGTGGCGAACGACAACAGGTGGAACGAGTAGAAGAAGCCAATGACCGCGTACCGCAGCCGACCCCGGGTCAGGAACACCAGCGGGCTCAGCGCCTCGAACACGACGATGCCGATCTGGGCGGCGATCAGCGCGTACGGGACGACCGCGATCAGGTCGGCGAGCTCCGAGCCGCGGCGCAGGAACGCGCGGGCCAGGACACTTCCGGTCATCCAGCCCCAGCCGCCGAGGCGAATCTTCGCGTACGCGGCGAGGAAGTAGGTGCACACGACGGCGATCTGGATGACACGCAGTGACCAGCCGGCGGCCTCGCTGGGTCGGCGGTCGCCGTGACGGGCCGCGCCGACGGTCGGCAGCACGGCGAGCGCGATGAGGAACGCGAACCTGTCGTGGTCGACCTTGCCGTAGCTCATCGCGATGATCATCCACGCGAAGTAGAAGGTGAAGACCGCCCAGCCGAGCAGCCGTGGCCGGCGGCCGGTCGCCGCCAGCGGGGCGAGCAGCAGCAGCGCCCACCAGACGACGTCGACGACGACCCCGGACGGCGGCGGCAGGTGCAACGCCCGGGCGATCGCCAGCGGCTCGTACAGGTCGACCGGTACGTCGCCGCGGGTACGTACCCACGAGGTGTAGACCAGCAGGTCGAACACGATGAACAGGTAGGTGACCGTACGCAGCGCGGCGACCCGGCCCAGCGGTACGGCGGCGAACAACCAGCGGATCACGACGGCCGCTCCCACACCGCGCGGGTGTCGTCGTGCCACTGAGCCTTTGCGAGTAACGGTTCGCGACTGGGTGTAGTGCCGGTACTCGGCTCAGGTGGTTCGGTTGTGCTCGATGTGGAGGATGACCAGTGC